>NZ_JBFAKW010000205.1:0-10363 GCF_040655955.1 Streptomyces sp. NPDC050263
GGGCGGCCCTGACGTCAGGGCCGCCCCACGGTCGTGTCGCGTCGGGTGGGTTCAGGTGCCGTACGGGTAGAAGCCGCGTCCGGTCTTGCGTCCGAGAGTGCCGGCGGCGACCATGCGTCGCAGCAGCGGCGGCGGCGCGTACAGCGGCTCCTTGAACTCCTCGTACAGCGACTCCGCCACCGAATGCGCGGTGTCGAGGCCGATCAGGTCCAGCAGCCGCAGCGGTCCCATGGGGTGGGCGCAGCCGAGGACCATGCCGTTGTCGATGTCCTCCGCGGAGGCGACGCCCGACTCCAGCATGCGGACCGCGGACAGCAGATAGGGCACCAGGAGCGCGTTGACGACGAAACCGGAGCGGTCGGGTGCTCGGACCACGGTCTTGCCGAGTGTGTCCGAGGCGAAGGCCGACGCGCGCTCGACGGTGGCGGCCGAGGACAGCTGGGTGGGGATGACCTCGACGAGCCGCTGCACCGGAACCGGATTGAAGAAGTGCATGCCGACCACGTGCGCGGCGCGGCCGGTGGTCACCGCGAGGTCGATGACCGGGAAGGACGAGGTGTTCGTCGCGATGATCGCGTCCGGGCTGTCCAAGTACGCGTCGAGCGCCGCGAACGTCGCCGTCTTGACCTCGCGCTGTTCGGCCACCGCCTCGACGACCAGTTCCCGGTCGGCGAAGGCGCTCAGGTCGTGGGTGAAGCGCAGTCGGGCCAGGGCCGCGTCACGGTCGTGCTCGGTGAGCTTGCCGCTGCGCACGCCGCGCTCCAGCGAAGCGCCGACCCTGGCCCGTCCCGCCGCGACGGCATCCGGGCCGACCTCGCCGACCAGGACGTCGAGGCCCGCGCGGGCGCACACCTCGGCGATGCCGGAACCCATGAGACCGCAGCCGACGACACCGACCCTGCTCAGCGTGTCAATGTTCGTCGTGGTCATCGGGACCGGCGTTCGTCGTGGTCATCGGGACCGGCCTCCGTACGCGCTGTCGCAGAGTTCGAACACCGGCTCCCCGCGCACCGGGTCCTCGACGACGCACAGGCGCACGCGGCAGCCCGGCCGGACGGAGACGAGCGGACCCTTGACGCGGCCGCGCACGGTGAAGCCCTCGCCCATCTCGACGAGGGACACGTTGCGCGCGGCGGGCGTACCCCGGCGGGCGACGGTGGAATGGCGTACGACGCCGGCGCCCACGCTGAACTCGGTCCGCAGATCGCTCGACGCGCAGGCCGGGCAGATCACCCGGTGGTACATGGCGGTGCCGCACCAGCGGCATCGCTGGAAGAAGAGGGACTCCTCGGCCGGTGTGCCGGCCCGAGTGACGGTGCTGCTCCGGGGCGCAGCGGTGGTGTCGTCCTCTGACGTGTCGGAGTCGAGCACTCCCGCCGCGATTCCGAGTCCTGAGTGGAACACGATGGCATCTCCCTGCGCGACTCATATGCATGGCACTCGGTGCCATTTGCTGTGCTGATGTGGTCAGACGGCCACGGGGGTGTGGAACTGTGAGTTGTGGAACACCAGCGGCAGTTGCTCGGGGTTCGTGTTCGTGGCGAGCACTTCGAGGACGATGACCCGGTGGTCTCCGGCCGCGTAGTCGTGGACCACCCGGCACTCCAGGTGGACCGGCGACCCGTTGATCAGCAGGGCGCCGGACTCGAGTTCGGTGACGTCGATGCCGCGGAAGCGGGCGGCCTTGTCCTTGCCTGCCAGTTGGTGGACCTGTGCGCTGTGGCTGATGCCCAGGACGGAGACGCCCAGGCGTTCGGCGCGGGCCAGGACCGGCCAGGTCGTCGAGGTGTTCTGCACCGCGAACAGGCACATCGGCGGCTCGAGACTCACGCCGACCGTGAAGGACGACGCGACGAGCACCGTGGGCTCACCGTCGACGGTCGCGGCCAGCGCCGCCACTCCGGAGGGGTAGGCGCCGAAGGTCCGCCGCAGCAGCTTCGTATCGGAGGGCTGATGAAGAAACGACACGGCTGTTCCCCCTAGTGGTCGGCTGTCGCTGTCGTCCTGTACGTGAGCTCCGCCCCCGGGTGGGTCGCCGCCACGCGCGGCCCCGCACCGAGAAGCTGCTCCCGCAGCGTGACGTCCTCACGGGTGGGCCGCATCAGATCGCGCTTCAGCAGCTCCGGCCTGAGCAGCTCGATGAAGTCGTCGTGCGTTCCGGGAGTGATGTGTTGCTGGACGAGGAACCCGTCGGCGCCGGTGGCGGCCACGAAGGCCTCGACCTCGTCGGCGACCTTCTCAGGGGTGCCGATGAAGGTGGTGCCGTTGATGCCGTGCTGGCGGTAGTCCTCCAGGATCTCCCGGACGGTGGGGTTCGTGCCGTCCGCTGAGCGGAAGCGGTCGAGGTTGGTCTGGCCGATCTCGCTGTGCACCTCAGGGAGCGGCTTGTCCAGATCGAACTTGAGCAGGTCGACGCCCGTCGACCAGGCGAACGTCGCCGCCGCGTGCTTGAGGGTCGCGAAACCGAGAAGGTTGTCGTACTTGCGTTGGGCTTCGGCTTCGGTGGTGCCCACCACGAAACCGGCGCCGACGAGGAACTTGACCGAGTCCCGTGGCCGGCCGATTTCCTCGGCGCGGTCCCGGATGGCGGTGATGTTGCGGGCGACGACCGCCGGATCGCCGCCGCCGACGAAGACGCACTCGGCGTAGCGGGCGGCGAAGTCGCGGCCGGCCGAGGAGGTGCCCGCCTGCAGGAGCAGGGGTGTGCGCTGCGGCGAGGGGGGAAGGGTCAGGATGCCCTTGGTCCGCAGGTACTTGCCCTCGTAGGAGACCTGGCGGACGCCGTCGGGTTCGGCGTAGACGCCTGCTTCCCGGTCCACGCGAAGCGCGTCGTCGGCCCAGGACGCTTCCCACAGGCGCAGGCAGATCTGCAGGTAGTCGTCGGCCTGCAGGTAGCGCTCGTCGTGCGGGATCATCGGTTCGCCGAAGAGCGCGGTCGACGACGACTGGCCACCGCCGCTGACGATGTTCCAGCCGATGCGGCCCTTGGTGAAGTGGTCGAGGGTCGCGAAGCGGCGGGCGAGAGCGGCGGGCTTCTCGTGCGTCGTGCTGTTGGTCAGCACGACGCCCAGCTTGGAGGTGGCCGCGGCGATGGCCGAGACGATGGTGATCGGGTCCGCCATGGGGACGTTGTACCCGGCTTCGACGGCGAAGGGGATGAGCTCGCCGTCGAGGGTGGGGTAGCCGTAGGTGTCGGCGAAGAAGAGGAAGTCGAACCCTCCCGACTCCAGCTTCTTGGCGAGTTCGGTCCAGTGCTCGATCATCAGATAGTCGGTCTGGGTGTTCGAGGGGTCCCGCCAACTGGAGCCGATCACTCCGTTGGGGCTCAGCGCCTGGAACGATGCGAAGATCAGGGGGCTCATGTGTCTCTCTCAGTGGGTCGTTGAGCGCTGCAGGTAGGCGGCCATGCGGTCGAGCGTGGCGCGGGTCTCGGGCAGCAGCGGCAGCATGCTGAGGTGTCCGTGGACGACGCCGGACGCCAGGTACCGTTCGATGGTCAGGCCGTCCTGCTCGGCCCGGGCCAGGACGGCTTCGGCCGGGGGACGCAGATCGTCGTACTCGCTGAGCACCACGAGCATCGGCGGGAGTTCGCCCAGGGACGGCATGTCCTCGAACGACAGGTACGGGGTGTCGGTCTCGCCGGCGGCGTAGGTGTGGAAGATGCCGCCGATGGCTTCCTGCTCGAAGCGGAAGAGCGGAGGGATGTCCGCCATCAGCCTCTCGTGCGCCTCACTGGTGGTGAACGTCGCGCTGAGGGCCGGGTACACCAGGAGCAGGCGGGCGGGCACGCGTTCGCCGTTGTCCCGGAGTTCCATGGTGGCGGCCATGGTGAGGTTCCCGCCGGCGGAGGCGCCGCCGAGGACGACGGTGTCGGCGTCGACGCCGAGTTCGGCCGCGTTGCGCAAGGTCCACCGGAACGCCTCGGCGAGGGCGCGGTGGAGCGTGGGGTAGCGGACGGTCGAGCCGTCGGCGAGGGGATAGTCGACCGACACGACGACCGTGTCGGCGCGGGCGCACAGGTCCCGGCTGACGGTGTCGGCCTCGTGGTCGTCCAGGGTGCCCGCGACGAAACCGCCGCCGTGGGCCCACACGAACGCCCGCCGCCCGGGGCGGACGCCGGACACGGGCGTGTACACCCGCACCCGCAGCCCCTCGAACCCGGCTACGGTCTCGTCGCGTACGTCCACGTCGGGCTGGTCGTAGGGACGGTTGTCACTGAACACCTTGGTGAACCTGTCCCAGAGGGCCTCGTCCGCGTTGAGGGCTTCCTCCCGGGTGACGTCGGCGACCAGGGCCACCTTGTCGGCGAGATGGGGATCGAGCGGCATGGGACTCCTCGGTTCTGGTGATGGACTGCGCGGTGTCAGTTGTCGACGGCGTGCACGGTGGCGGTGGTCTCCGGGCAGCCCTCGGCGCAGACGCGGACCTGGACGGCCCCGGGACCGGTGGGCCGGACTACGGCCATGGCGCGGCCGTCGAAGGTGGTGCAGGTGTCGGCGCCGAACCGCTCCTCGGTGTGCGTCCGCCCGGTGCCCAGCCCCGCCAGAACGGCGGGCCCGGTCACTTCCACGCGGACCCGACGGTCCCGGTGGCTGGCCGAGTTGCCTTCGCCGTCGTGCAGTTCGATGGAGACGTAGGCGAGGTCCTTGTCGTCCGCGCGGATCTCGGACCGGTCTGCCGCGACGGCCAGTCGCAGGCTGTCGCCGGCACTGCGCAGGACGCTGCGTCCCGTCTCGACGCCCGCTCGATAGGCGACCGCCGTCAGCTCACCGGGCCGGTAGGCCGACTCGAAGCGTGCGATGCAGGCCTTGTGCCCGCCGACCTTCATCCGCTCCAACGGCGCGCCGTCGAGAAGCAGTTCCACTTCGTCCGCGGAGCTGTACACGTCGATGGTGACCGGTGAGCCCGCCTCGACGTCCCAGCTCCAACTGGAGACCGCGTCTGCCCAGGACCACGGGGTCTGGAACATCGCCCGGCCGTGGAACTGCGGCCGGTGCACGGCGATGTACGGCTGCTCGCGCAGCCCGAACACGGTTTCCCGGTAGTACGACATGGGACGCCGGTGACCGGTGATGTCGATGTCGGCGCAGCCGGCGGTCAGCGCCGGGAACACGTCGTGGATGCCGCCGAGCATGTCCTCCTTGGGGCCGTCGTCCAGGTAGTCGGTGCGCCCGACCCCCGACTCCCCGAGGTAGTCCCAGCCGGTCCAGGTGAAGTCGCCCAGCACGTGGCTGTTCTCGCTCACCAACCGCCACAGCTCGTCGATGTGGCCCGGGAAGGTCTCGGTGCCGAGGATCAGCCGGTTCGGGAAGCTGATGGCGTCGGGTACGTAGCGGGCGTCGCCGTAGTTGATGCCGGACACGTCGAGTACGGCGTGGGACTCCTCGGTCCGCTCGCTGACCAGTCGCGACGCGCTGAACTCGTTGATCTTCTCGCCCAGCGCGGTGATCAGGGAGTTGATGTCGGTGGGTCCGTCGGTCGAACCGACGACCAGGGAGGGCAGCTCGTCCGGTACGGCGACCAGGCCGTTCACGGCGTTGGTGACGTACCGAGTGTCGTCCAACTCCCGTACCTTCTCGGCGAGTCGGCGTCCCCAGGTCGAACCGACCGGACTGCCCGTCTCGAAGATCTCGTTGCCGATGGAGTACATGATGACGCTCGGATGGTTGAAGTCCTTCGTGACCATCGCCTCCACGTCCCGCTCCCACCACTCGGGAAACGCCAGCGAGTAGTCGAACGGCCGCTTCGGCTTGGTCCAGGCGTCGAACGCCTCGTCCAGGACGAGCATCCCCAGCCGGTCGCAGGCGTCGAGCGCCGCGACGCTGAGCGGATTGTGCGAGCTGCGCACCGCGTTGAAGCCCGCCGCCTTGAGGATCTCGATACGGCGCTCTTCCGCGCGCGAGACGGCGGCGGCGCCCAGCAGACCCGTGTCGTGATGGATGCACGCGCCGCGCAGCTTCACCGTCCGGCCGTTGATCCGCAGCCCTCGCGCCGGGTCGAGGCGGAGGGTGCGGATGCCGAAGGTGGTGTGCTCCTCGTCCACGGCCTCGCCGCCGCCCGCGCCGTCGCTCAAGGTGGTGCGGGCCACGTAGAGGTTCGGCGAGTCGACGTCCCACAATGCCGGCCGCGGAACGTTCAGGCGCAGCCGCGCCGTCGCGCCGGTGCCCGGCAGCAGCGTGACGGGCGCGGTGCCTTCGGCGACCGTGGTTCCGTCGGCCGCGGTGATGGCCGTGGACACCCGCATCGTCCTGGTGAAGCGCTCCTCGTTCACCACCGTCACAGCGACGACGACCACGGCATGTTCGTCGTCGACCTGCGGGGTGGTGACGCGGACGCCGTCCAGGGCGATGTGCACCGGGTCGCCGACGACCAGATACGTGTCGCGGTGGATTCCGGCACCCGAATACCACCGCGAATCGAGGTGGGCACGGGCCTCCACCCGAATCGAGTTCGGCTGCCCGTAGCGCAGATACGGGTCGCACTTGACGTTGAACCGGCTGTATCCGTTCGGCCGTTGGGCGACGAACTCCTCGTTGATGTACACGACCGCGTCCCGGTAGACGCCTTCGAATTCGAGGAAGACGCTTTTCTCGCGGAAGGCTTCGGGCACGTCGAAGCTCTTGGAGTACTGGAAGTAGCCGCCCGGGAAATAACCCGTGTGGGCGCCCTCGGAAACTGTCGCACTGCGCGTCAGGTCCCGCACGGAGTCGTGCGGGAGGGTGACTTCCTGATCGTCTTCGCCACCTACGGCGCTGGCGAAACTCGTCTCGGCGGGACCTGCGGTCCAACCGTGATTGAAAGACTGGCGAAACATCGAGTTCGTCCTTTGCGAAGATACGCGCCGAGCGTCAGCGGACAGGGCGCCCGGGCATTTACTTGGGCAGGTAGGAGTTCGTGACCAAGGATTTCACGTCGATACTCTTGAGAGGCTTGCCGTCGGCCCCCGTCAGGATTCCCTGCTTGATCATCCAGTCGGCGTAGGTCTGCCAGCCCTGGACCGACTGGGTGCCGATCGGACCGTAGGGGTTGACCATGCCCTTGGCTTCGCGGGATGAGACGTAGGCGGCGAGCTTCGCGTTGATATTGGCGTTCGGGAACTGGGCGATGAGCGCCTCGCTCGCGGCCTTCGGATCGGCGATCGCGGCCTTGTACCCCTCAGCCATGGCCTTCACCAGACCGCGGGCGACGTCAGGGTTTTTCTGGAGGAAGCTGTTGCTGCCCAGCAGGAGGAGACCGGATGCCTCGGGGAGACCGTAGTCGGCCGGCAGGAACCTCGTGTACTTCACGCCGCTCTGGTCGAAGTCGTACTCCTGGTCGGGCCAGGTGACCGCCACATCGACCTTCTTGGTCTTCAGCGCCTCGGTGGAACCGACCTGAAGCACCACCTGCTTGACCTCGCCGTGCCCCCCGGCCTTCGCGATCATCGAGTTGATCAGCCCGAGCTCGAGCTTGCTGCCGTACCCGCCGTAGGTCTTGCCCGCCAACTGGGCGGGCGAGGTGATGCCGGACGAGTTGAGGACCGTGATGGCGGACGGGTCGTGCGGCATCGCCGAGAAGATCGCCTTGAGCGGAGCCCCCGCGGCGACGCTCGTCAGGGCGGTCGCGTAGTTGTTGGTGAAGCCGACGTCCGCCTGTCCCGCCGAGATGAGGGCGTCGGAAGCCGTGCTGCCGACGGGGAGGACGTTGAGCTTGATCCCCTCCTTCGCGAACAGACCCTTCTGCATGGCGTACGCGAGGCCGTTGTGCGTGGGGTTCGGCATGAAGTCGAGCGCGAAGTCGACGGTGGTCAGCTTGGTGCCGGCACCGGCCGCGGATCCGGTGTCCGTTCCGGAGCCGCTGTCCGTGCACGCAGTCAGCACGAGCGTGCCGACGGCGAGCGCGGATCCGAGGCGAATGATGGAGCGACGCGAAACCGGTGCGCCTTCTCGTGTGTCTCTGGCCATAGCGAGCACTTCCTTTTTAGATGTGCTGGGGGGCACCTGTTTCATGAGGGATTCTGCTGGGCCGCGACTGCCGGTGCGACCTCTGTCGCTCGGGACGTCAGCCGGTTGATCTCGTTCTCGAAATCGCGCCGGAGCGATGCCTTGTCGCTCTTGTCGAGCCAGGTCGCCGAGATGCCGTCGAGCGATGCTTGAACGACGTCTTCGGCGCTCAGTCCGTACCAGTCGGCGATGATGCCGTATTCGGTTCCGATGTCGGTGTGGACCATCGATTTGTCGTCGGTCCCGGGAACGATCCAGACGCCGCCTCGCAGCATCGTGCCGATCGGATGGGTCTCGGGCCGACTGTATTCGGGGAGGACGTCTCCTGCGACGAGCTGCGTGATCGTCGGACAGACGGTGAACGGGACACCCGATTCCGCGGCGCGGCGCAGGACCGGCTCGTCCTCGATGACGGGGTAGCCGTGGTCTATTCGGTCACAGTCCAGGAGATCGGTGTACACCGAGTATTCGGCGGCGCCGTACCGCACGTAATGCGCGGTGCGCTTGAAGCCGTGCCTGCGTGCCCGACGATAGACGTCGGCGAAGTGGATGGGGCGATGGTCGTCGAGGAATTCCGGTCCGTCAAGACCGATACCGATGAATTCCTCGCGCCGGTGCTCGATCAGCTGGTCGAGCATCTCCTCGGCGTACGAGACGGGCTCGTCGCGCATGACGCACGCGATGAAGCCGGTCCGGACACCGAAGTCCTCCTCGGCCGCTCTCGCGCCGTCGATCAGCCCGTCCTGGATCTGGGTGAACGACATGCCGGTGTGGGCGAGCGCGGTCGGATTGACGAAGAGTTCGAGGTACCGAAGGTTGCTGGCACGCACGTCATGAGCCACGAGCCCGTAGACGGCGTCACTGAGATCGCGAGGCGTCCGCACGAGCGCCCCCAACAGTTCGAGAGCGTCGAAGAAGGCCTGCTCCCGCGTCTCTCCGCTGTGCTGCCGGAGGTCGTACGCGGCCTCGATCGCCGATCGGCCGATGCTGACCTTGTTGCGTCTCGCCAATTCGACAGCGGTGTCGCGAGGGATCGAGCCGGTGAGGTGACAGTGCACGTCGACCTTCGGCAGCGCTCGGGAGAGCTCTCGGACGTCCATGCCCGTCACCTCGAACGAATGCCGCTCGCCCGGTCCGTTCATGGTCATTCTCACCTCCGTTCGTATCGGCGAAACCTGCCGAAGTGGCTGTACTATGGCAGAAACCGCGAGCCTGGGGAAGAGGGTTCTTGCGGGTCCGTATACAGATGCGGCGGTTCGACTCATCCGGGGACGAACCGACGGCACCGTCTAAACTCCCCGGGATGTCACCAAGGGGAGGCTGATGTGCTCGACGCCGTTGACGACCTGATCGTCGCCGCGCTGAGAAGCGACGGACGGGCGACCGTCCGGTCGATCTCGAAGCTGGTCGGACTCCCGGAAACCACCACCCGGGCCCGGGTGAACAGTCTGCTGGAGTCGGGCCGGGTCAGTGTCATCGCTGTCCTGCACCCCTCCGTGGAGCCCAGTGAGATCACGCTGTACATCCGTGTCCGGCTGTCGTCGGGCTGGGCTTCGCAGATCGCGGACTCCGTCCTCGGGCACTCCTACTGGCTGGCGGAGATCATCGGGGAACCCGAGGTGATCGCCACGTTCGACGTGACGTCGCTGAGTCACGCCGCCCGGCTCACCGACGAGATCGCCCAACTGCCCTTCGTGTCCATGGTCACGACGGACCCGGTCCTGGGGGTCTACCTGGGCGCGGGAACGCCTGTCGAGGCGGGCGGTGAAGCGGGGCTGTGGCCCGCGCTGGACGAAACGCGACTCGACGCCCAGGACCGCCAGCTCATCCGCTCCCTCCAGGTCGACGGGCGCGCCACCTACACGGCGCTCGCCCGCTCGGCCGGCCTGTCACTCTCCCAGGCGAGGCGACGAGTCCTCGACCTCATCGACTCGGGCACCATCCGGATATGGACGACGGTCCAGACGTCAGATCACGATCTGGCCCGGGCCGCGCTCGACCTGACCGTCAACCCCAAGACCGTCATGGCCACGGTCGAACGCCTCGTCCGGCGTTCCGGTGTCGTCTCGGTCTCGCGCATGTGCGGGACCTCGGCGCTCGCGGTCGACGTCGCCGCCCGCGACGCGGCGGAACTCGGTCAGCTCGTCGGCGACATCTCGGCGCACTCCGATCTCATCAGTGTCCGGGTGTACCGGATCCGTCTCCTGCGTCGCCAGCTCCAGCAGCGGCTCCGCAGCACTCCCGACCCGTCCTCGGAGGAGGGCGACGCCATGTCGGAGGCCTTGGACTAGGGGGCTTCTGATGGATCTCCGCGGCGTCGCGACGCCCGGCACGCACTCTCGCCGCACCGGGCGAAAGCCCTAGTAGCTCCGCTACGAGGA
>NZ_JBFAKW010000206.1:0-10217 GCF_040655955.1 Streptomyces sp. NPDC050263
TTCAACTCCACCTCCTCGATCTCCTCGACACCGACATCGGACAGACCCGCTGGCCACAGACCTGAAACGGTGACCCGCGAAGTCCGGGTCTAGGCGGCGTCGGCCTGGTCCACTTGCACGGCGGAGATGTCGAGAAGCAGCTTCACCTTGTCGCTGATCAGGACCCCTCCGGCGGCCAGGGCGGTGTTCCAGCCCATCCCCCAGTCGGAGCGCTGGAGCGTGGCCGTGCCCTCGAAGCCGACGCGCTGCTGTCCATAGGCGTCCTGGCTCGCGCCGCCGAACTCCAGGTCGATCTGCACGGGCAGTTCGACGTCCTTGATCCGCAGGGATCCCGTCAGAGCGAACCGGTCGTCGCCGGCGTCGACGATCCCGGTGGAGCGGAAGCTCATCAGGGGGAACGTCGCCGAGTCGAAGAAGTCCGGGCCGGCGACATGCGCGTCCCGCTCCGGAGAACCCGTGTCCACACTGCCGGTCTGGACGCTGACGTGGGCCTCGGACCGGACGGGATCGGACCCGTCCAGCTTGAGGATTCCCTCGAACGAGGTGAACTTGCCGCGCACATTGCTGATCATCGCGTGCCGGACGGAGAAACCGATGGTGCTGTGGACCGGATCAATGGCGTAGACGCCGGTCAGCCCTTCATAGGGGCCGGTGAGCGGAAGGGGGGTTTCCTTGTTTTTCTGCATGGCGGGCCGGATCCTTTCCGGGTGAATCTCAGACAGGAGCGAATTCCGGCTCACCGGTGAAACGGCTTGTCCGCGGCCGGAACGCAAGGTGGCCCCCGCCCGGAGGCAGGGGCCACCCGCCGGGGGCTTACTGCGGCTGCGCGGCAGCCCAGTCGGCGAGCTTGGTCTCGGCGATGTGCGCGTCCGGACCGGGCAGGAGGGTGTCCTCCTTGAGTTCGACGCCGAAGTACGTGGCGTGCACGTCCGAGACCACCGTGCGGGGGTCGTTCTTGGCGGCGAGCGCCTTGCGGACGAGCGCGTCGAGCGGGTACGCCTCCGGGCCCGCGACCTCCACCACGCCGTTGACCGGGGTGCCGACCGTGGCCCGGCCGACCGCCGCGGCCACGTCGTCCGAGGCGATGGGCTGGATCTTGGCCGGGGACAGACGCACGGTGTCGCCGTCCGTGGCCTCGGCCGCGATCGCCTTCATGAACTCGAAGAACTGGGTGGCGTGGACGATCGTGTAAGGGATCCCGGACGCCTTGATCAGCTCCTCCTGAGCCTGCTTGGCGCGGAAGTACCCGCTGCCCTGAAGGCGTTCGGTGCCGACCACGGACAGCGCCACGTGGTGCGTCACGCCGGCCTCGGCCTCCGCCTTGAGGACGTTCGTCGTGGAGGTACGGAAGAAGTCCATGACGGCCTGGTCCTCGAACGAGGGGGAGTTGGACACGTCGACCACGACCGACGCGCCCTTCAGTACCTCGGCCAGCCCCTCGCCGGTCAGCGTGTTGACGCCGGTGTTGGGCGCGGCGGCGACCGCTTCGTGCCCGTGCTCGGTCAGCTTGCCGACCACCTTCGAACCGATGAGCCCGGTTCCACCGATCACTACGACCTTCATGACGGATTCCTCTCGTAGGTTTTAGCGGTGCCAGCACCGAAATCGGTCTGCACTGTCTGCACTAGATGAGACAGGGCGACGGCCCCGGTTGTGACACGAGGTTCGCGAAATCGACGGGAAATTTATTCGACGAGTTTTCCCTCGGTCGAGACGTCCTGCATGAGGGAGGAAATCTCGTCCGGGATCGCCGGAATGCTCTCGTGGGTGATTCCGGTCTTCGGCGACCACACGAGGTTGACCTGCAGAGCGGGATCCATGTCGGGATAGTCGCTGCGGTTGTGACAGCCGCGGGTCTCGCGACGCTCCAGCGCGGCTTCGAGAGTGGCCCGGGCCGCCAGTGCGGCGGACTTGAGATCGAAGGCGTGCGCGAGGTCCTGGTAGCCGGCGATGTCCGGGTGGACGCCGACGTCCTCCATCCGCTTCTCGATCGCCGCCAGCTCCTCCAGTCCCGTCCGCAGCCCCTCTTCGTCGCGTACGACTCCCGCATGCTCGGTCATCGTGTTGCGGATGGCGCGTTGCAGGGCGCGCACGTTCTCCGATCCGTCGGCCGCCAGCAGGTCCTCGACCTCCGCGCGGGCCTGCGCGATCGCCGACGCCGAGCGCGGGTGCGCGGTCAGGGACTCCGAGTAGGCGGCGGCCGCCCGGCCGGTGAGCCGGCCGAAGACCAGCAGCTCGATGAGGCTGTTCCCGCCGAGCCGGTTGGCGCCGTGCAGCCCGCTGGAGGCCTCGCCGATGGCGAACAGGCCGCGCACGTCGGTGCTGTGGTCCTCGGGACGCACCCACACCCCGCCCATCGAGTAGTGCGCGGTGGGCGCGATCTCGATCGGCTCGCGGGTGATGTCCAGCATCTGCAGGTCCAGCAGGGTCTGGTAGACCCGGGGCAGCCGCGTCATGATCGTCTGCCGGGGCAGGTGGGAGACGTCGAGCCAGATGCCGCCCTTGGGGGTCCCGCGGCCCTCCTTGATCTCCGTGTAGGCGGCCAGCGCCACCCGGTCACGGGTGGACAGCTCCATGCGGACGGGGTCGTAGCGGTTCATGAACCGTTCCCCGAGCGCGTTGCGCAGGATCCCGCCCTCGCCCCGGGCGGCCTCGCTCACCAGCGTGCCGGCGGCGCTCTCGGGCTCGATGATCCCGGACGGGTGGAACTGGACGAGTTCGGGGTCGCGCAGCCGTGCCCCGGCCTCCACGGCCAGGCGGAAGGAGTCGCCCGTGTTCTCGTCGCGCCGCGAGGACGTGCGTCGCCAGATCCGCGTGTGGCCGCCCGCTGCGAGAATGACGGCGTCGGCGTGGATCAGATAGCGCGTGCCGTCCGTGAGGTCGAAGCCGTAGGCGCCGAAGACGGCGCCGTCGTGCACCAGCAGCCGGGTGATGTAGACGCCGTCGAGGATCGGGATGTCGAGCTGCTCGGCGCGCCTGATCAGCGTGCGCTGGATCTCCAGACCCGTGTAGTCGCCGGAGAAGGCGGTGCGCCGGAACTTGTGCGCGCCGAAGAAGCGCTGGGAGATCCGGCCGTCCTCCTCGCGGGCGAAGGCCATGCCATAGCGTTCGAGGTCGTCGATGCCCCGGGCGGCGCCCTGGGTCACGATCTCCACGGTGTGCGGGTCGGCCAGCAGGTAACTCTCCTTGAGAGTGTCGGCCGCGTGCTGCTGCCAGCTGTCCTCGGGGTCCATCGTGGCCAGGGCGGCGTTGATGCCTCCGGCAGCGAGTGCCGTATGAGCGTCCTCCTTGGGGCGCTTGCCGACCGCGAGGACGTCGATACCGGCTTCGGCCAGTTCGATCGATGCTCGCAGGCCAGCACCTCCGGTGCCGATCACCAGCACCATGGTGGAAAGACGTTGTTCGGTGATAGCCACGGTCTACTCCGATCGCCGGGTTGGTCACTCAGTAAGACCAGGAAGTCCCGGGATCTGTGACAGCGGTGTCTCCCACCAGGCGCAGGTGCAGGTGCACGTGCAGCACGTTGTCACATGCTGCGAGTCCGTCAGGTGGCCAGTGTGATGGTGGCCGGTGTGCCCCGCCAGACCATCCGCGCGTACGGGCACAGCGAGTCGGCCTGCTCCAGGCAGGGGGCGGCGCGCTCGGGATCGACGTCCGGCCAGTTGACCACCAGGTCGACGCGGAGCAGGTAGCCGCCGTCTCCCGGGTCCCGCCCGAACGCCACGGTCGCGTCCACGGAGATCGTCGTGGGGTCGAGCGCGGCCTGTCGTGCCACCAGGCTCAGCGCGCCGTGGAAGCAGGCGGCGAAGCCGGCGGCGAACAGCTGTTCGGGATTCGTCCCCTGGCCGTCGCCGCCCAGTTCGGCGGGCGTACGAAGGTCGAGGTCCAGGACTCCGTCGGCCGAGCGCGCTCGTCCCGAGGCCCGCCCGTGACTGGCCGAGCCACCGCTCACCGTCACCGTCGTGGTGTAGAGCGGGGCGAAGGAGTCTCCTTCGAAGTCCTTCTCGGTGGACAGATCGGGCAACCCGATCGGCTCGCCGCTGCCGTGATCAACTGGACCAGATGCCATGTACCGTCCGCCTTCGCGTCGTGACCGGTCGTGAGAAGCCCGGGATTCCGGACAGCCAGTTGACCGGCGAGTCACCTGTCGTGTGACACCGCCGACGCGGCGGACGGAAAGGACGCCTCAGCCGCTCAGTGAGGCCACATACGGCGCGAGCTTGTTCGGGTTCATCACCCACATGATGCGTTCGATGCCCTGCGCCGACGCCTCGACGCACAGCAGCGCCGCCGCGTTCCCCTCGAACGAGACGAGGACGGCCGGCCTGCCGTTGGCCTCGACCCAGCGCACGTCGGCCTGCGGCCAGAAGCGCGGGGCGAAGGCCGCAAGGTACTTGGCGACGCGCGTACGCCCGACGACCGGGATCTTGGACGCGCCGCGGATTCCGCCGCCGTCGGAGTAACTGACCACATCCGTCGTCAGCACGTCCTCGAGCACCGTCAGATCGCCGGTCTGCGCCGCCGCGAGGAACACCTCCAGCAGACGCCGGTGCGCGGTGGAGTCGACCGGCTCGCTGCGTTCCGCCGACAGATGCCTGCGGCCGCGGCTCACCAGCTGGCGCGCGTTGGCCTCGCTCGTCTCCAGGATCTCCGCGATCCGCTTGTACGGGTAGTCGAAGGCCTCCCGCAGCACGTAGGCGGCCCGTTCCGCCGGGTTCAGCTTCTCCAGCAGGAAGAGAACGGCGAGGTCGACCGCCTCCGCCCGTTCCGCGCCGATCTGCGGATCCACGCTGGTGTCCACCGGCTCGGGGAGCCAGGGGCCCACGTACGACTCGCGCCGCATCCGGGCGGACCGGGCCAGGTTGATCGCCAGCCGGACGGTGACCGTGGCCAGGAACGCCGTGGGCTCCTGGATGTCGCTGCGGTCGGTGGTCTGCCACCGCACCCACGCCTCCTGGACGATGTCCTCGGCCTCCACCGCACTGCCGAGCACGCGGTACGCGATGCCGAAGAGTTGGGGACGCGCCGCGATGAAATCCCTCGTCGCCTGATCGAGAGAGTTTGCGTCATCACCGCTGCGCATATGTGTCCTCCAATGTTGGGACACCATGCTACAAGCCGCCGTACGACGGTGTGCTCGGGGCTCCCACGGTCGGTTTCGGACCCGTGTCACCGCCGCCCGAGTGACCCGAGCCGCACCGCCAGCACGGCCGGATCGGTGCGTTCGGGCAGCGGGGCGAAGCCGGACCCGCTCAGCTCCCCGATCAGCTCCGTACGCGACGCCGGCCACATCCAGAACGTCTCGGTGTGCTCGCGCAGCACCGCGCCCGCCCCGCCCTCACCCCGTACCCAGTAGGAGAAGCGGGTCCGGATGCGGTTCCCGTCCGTCGCCGAGCGCATCAGCCCGCCGTACTCGTGCTGGCCCACCCGCTGGGCCGGGAACACATACGTGGTCTCTTTCAACGGGAGTCGGGCGGGCGGGAGTTGGACGAGCAGTACGCCTCCGGGCACGAGCGCCTCGGCCACGGCCGGCCACAGGGCCCGCCGCGCGGCCGGATGCAGACAGGCGATCGTGTTGTGGCACACGGCCACGTCCGCCACCCCGCGCAAGGCGGCCTCGTCGAGCGTGCAGGGGTGCACGGTGACCCGCATCCGCAGCCCCGCGGGCAGGGATGCCAGACGTGTCATCAGGGGGGAACGCATCGAACGCGCGGGCTCGACGGCATGCACCGCAACATGTGACTCCATCAGGCTCATCAGTGTGACCCGTCCGGTTCCGGCGCCGACATCCAGCACACCGAGACGGGCGCGGCCGACATCGCCGCGGTAGAGCCGCCGTACCCGGGCCTCGTCCCGCTCGGCCTGGAGGATGTCGTAGAACTCGGCGCTGACGGCGTAGTCGTCCTGCAGTTCCTCGACCGGCGCATCTGCTATCGAAGCGTACATATCATATAAGACCGAACATTCCTCCCATCTGTGACATGGAGTCGCGGGGGACGGCGCTGCCGGGTCCTCACCCCTCCCAGCCGTAGCGGTCGCGCGCCAAGGCCGTCGTGTCCGGGGCGATCTCGCCGGTCCGCGCCAGCCGGTCCAGGGCCGCGACGACGATCGACTCGGCGTCCACCCGGAAATAGCGGCGCACGGCGTCACGGGTGTCCGACAGCCCGAAGCCGTCCGTGCCCAGCGACGAGTAGTCCTGCTCGACCCACTGGCTGATCTGGTCCGGCACCTGCCGCATCCAGTCGCTGACGGCCAGGACGGGCCCGCGGGCGCCCGACAGCGCCGCCGTCACGTACGGGACGCGCTCCTCGCCCCGCAGCCGCGCCCGGTCCGCGCACAGCGCGTCGCGGCGCAGCTCCGTCCAGGACGTCACCGACCAGACGTCGGCGTGGACTCCCCAGTCGGACCGCAGCAGCTCCTGGGCCTTCAGCGCCCAGTGGATGGCCGTGCCGGAGGCCAGCAGCTGGATCGTCGGCCCCGCGTCGTGGGGCGCCGCCCGCCGGAAGCGGTAGACGCCCTTCAGGATCCCCTCCTCGACCGACGGCCCGGCGGGCATGGCCGGCTGCTGTTTCGGCTCGTTGTAGACCGTCAGGTAGTAGAAGACGTCCTCCGGCCGGTCGCCGTACATCCGGCGCAGACCTTCCCTGACGATCACCGCGATCTCGTACGCGAAGGCGGGGTCGTAGCTCACGGCGGCCGGGTTCGTGGAGGCCAGCAGGTGGGAGTGGCCGTCCGCGTGCTGGAGGCCCTCGCCGGTCATCGTCGTCCGGCCGGCCGTCGCCCCGACGGCGAAACCGCGGCCCATCTGGTCGGCCAGGGCCCAGAACTGGTCGCCGGTGCGCTGGAATCCGAACATGGCGTAGAAGATGTAGAAGGGGATCATGGGCTCGCCGTGCGTGGCGTACGAGGTCGCCGCGGCCGTGAACTCGGCCAGCGATCCGGCTTCGGTGATGCCCTCGTCGATGAGCTGGCCGTCCTTGGCCTCCCGGTAGTGCAGCAGCTGATCGACGTCGACCGGTTCGTAGGTCTGGCCCTTCGGCGAGTAGATCCCGGCCGTCGGGAACAGGGACTCCATCCCGAACGTACGTGCCTCGTCGGGGATGATGGGCACCCAGCGCCGTCCGGTCTCCTCGACCCGCATCAGGTCCTTGACCAGCCGGACCAGCGCCATGGTGGTGGCCACCTCCTGGGTGCCGAAGCCCTTGCGGAGTGCGTCGAAGGGGCCGGACGGCGGCTGCTCCAGCGGCTTCGCGACGACCCTGCGCACCGGGACCGGGCCGCCGAGAGCGGTTCGGCGCTCCCGCAGGTACCGCACCTCGTCCGAGTCCTCGCCGGGGTGCCAGTACGGCACCAGGTCCCCGCTCAACGCACGGTCGGGGATGGGCAGTTCCAGCAGGTCGCGCATCTCGCGGAACTGGGCCGTCGTCCGCTTCTTCATCTGATGGTTGGCGTTGCGGGACTCGAAGCCCGACCCCAGCGTGTGGCCTTTGACCGTCTGGGCCAGGACGACGGTGGGTCCGTCCCGGTGGTCGACGGCGGCCCGGTAGGCGGCGTGGACCTTGAGAGGTTCGTGTCCGCCCCGGGAGTTCGTGAAGAGATCGGTGAGCTGCGCGTCGCTCAGCCCGGCCGAAAGGTGTGACAACGCGTCGCCCGTGAAGAAGTGTTTGCGTATGTAGGCGGCGTCCCGGGCGGCATACGTCTGGAGCTGCGCGTCGGGTACCTCGCCGAGGCGGTGGACGAGGGAGCCGTCCGTGTCCTGCCCCAGCACCGGGTCCCAGGCCTCGCCCCAGAGCGTCTTCACCACATGCCAGCCCGCACCCCGGAACCGGGCCTCCAGCTCCTGCACGATCTTGAAGTTGGCCCGCACGGGACCGTCCAGCCGCTGGAGGTTGCAGTTGACGACGAAGGTGAGGTTGTCCAGACCCTCGCGGGCGGCGAGTTCCAGCGCGGCCGTCGACTCCGGCTCGTCCACCTCGCCGTCCCCCAGGAAGACCCAGACATGCGACCCGGACGTGTCCTTGATGCCCCGGTCGTGGAGATAGCGGTTGAAGCGGGCCTGGTACACGGCGGCGAGCGGGCCCAGCCCCATGGACACGGTCGGGAACTCCCACAGCCACGGCAGCCGCCGCGGGTGCGGGTAGGACGGCAGGCCGTGCCCGTCGGCCTCCCGCCGGAAACCGTCCAGCTGCTCTTCGCGCAGCCGGCCCTCCAGGAAGACCCGCGCGTAGATGCCGGGCGAAGCATGCCCCTGAAGGAACAGCTGGTCCCCCGAACCTCCCCCACTCTCGGCTCCGCTCGAGCGGGAGGCGCCCCCGCCTTCCTTGCCCTGGAAGAAGTGGTTGAACCCGACCTCGTAGAGCCAGGCCGCCGAGGCGTACGTCGAGATGTGGCCGCCCAGGCCCAGGCGGGAACCGCGGGTCACCATCGCGGCCGCGTTCCACCGGTTCAGCGCCGTGATGCGGGACTCCATGGCGACATCGCCCGGGTAGGGCGGCTGGGAAGCCGCCGGGATCGTGTTGACGTAGTCCGAGGACAGCAGCCCCGGGAGGGTCACCCCGGAGTCGGCCGCGAACTCGTGCACGCGCCGCAGCAGGTACACGGCCCGGTCGGGCCCGGCATGCCGGATGACCGCGTCGAGCGATGCCTGCCACTCCCGCGTCTCCTCGGCGTCACGGTCGGGCAACTGGTCGAGCTCGCTCATCGCTCAGCGCTCCCCGAGCCACATGCCGAACGTCGTGTGACAGATATGGGCCTCCGGGGCGGGCAGCAGCATGCGCTCGTCGGGCACGTTGGCGCCGAGCAGCCCGGCGCGCGCATCGGCGACGACATTCCTCGTGTCGCCCCTCGCGGCCAGGAGCTTCGCCGTGAGGTCGTCCAGGCGGTACTCCTCGGGACCGGCCGCCTCCAGTACGTCGAACAGCGGCAGCCCCACGGCGACATGCGCGAGCGCGGTGGCGATGTCGCCCGTCGCGACCGGCTGCACCAGCGCGGGCACGACATGGACCCCGTCCCCGTGCGCGTCCGCGAGAGCCATGGCCTCGACGAACTCGAAGGACAGCGCGGCCCGCACGATCGAGTGCGGGATCGGGGAGTGCCGCACCTGCTCCTCCTGAAGCAGCTTCGCGCGGAAGTACCCCGAACGCAGCCGCTCGGCCCCCACCATCGACACGACGACGTGATGCTCGACGCCCGCCGAGGCCGCGGCGGCCAGGAGGTTGGCCGAAGCCGTGCGGAAGAACCGCAGGGCGGCGTCCTCGGTGCGCGCGGGCGCGTCGGTGACGTCCACCACCACCTCGGCGCCGCGAAGGGCCTCGTCGAGGCCCCTCCCCGTGATCAGGTCGACGCCGTGCCCGCGTGAGACGGGCACAGCCTCCACACCATGGTCCCGGAGCCTCGCGACCGTCCTGGAGCCGATCAGCCCTGTGGCGCCTGCGACGACGATCTTCATGGGGATTCCTTCCGAGAAGTCGGCCATGTGCAGCTCTAGGTACGACAGGCCGCAACCCACTGTTGTGACACCGACGGGCTGTCACAGCCGCAGCGTGTGTCCGGTCTTCCTTGGTGACAGCGCACGAGCGCAGGGGAACCGACTGCACCGACGACCGAGGAGCACACAGTGGCAAGCAACTCCGAGACGTGGATGACCGCGGCGACGGTCCTTCAGGACGCCAAGCCGCCCCACATCCCCGAGGGCGCCTCGGGCATGACCCTCCTGGTCGAGTGGCCGCCCGGAGCGTCCGGCACCCCTCCGCACCGCCACTCGGGACCGGCCTTCGGCTATGTGATCGAGGGCGAGGTGCGCTTCGAGCTGGAGGGCGAGCCGGAGCGGGTCGTCAAGGCCGGCGAGACGTTCTGGGAGCCCGGCGGCGACGTGATCCACTACCAGGACGGCAACGCCTCCGCGGACGCGCCCTGCCGGTTCGTCGTCACCATGCTGTGCGCACCGGATCAGCCGATGCTCACGCTGGTCGACGAGGCGGAACTCGCGCAGCGCGCCCATCTGCGAGCTCCGCGCCCCACGGCCTGATCCGCTCGGCCGTGCGGCGCGGTCGCCGTGGGCCCCCCCCCAGGCCCGGGGGGCCCGGCCCCCACCCCCCCCCGGGCGGGTTCCCCCCGGACCCCGGGGCCGCCCGGCCCGGCCGCCGGCCCCCCCACCGCACTGCGCCGGATCATCTTCGGCGGCGAGGCGCTCGACCTCGGGCGGCTGCGCGGCTGGG
>NZ_JBFAKW010000207.1:0-10059 GCF_040655955.1 Streptomyces sp. NPDC050263
CACCCACCCACCCACCCGCCCCTCGGCCCGGCGGTGATCTGCGCCGACGAGCTGGGGGCGGTGATCCCGCGGGCTTTCCCGCCCGCTCCCGCCTGGTCACCGGACGGGCGCCGGATCGAAGCGGAACCCGACTACAGCCGCGGACCGGAGACGACCTGGGTCTACGGCGGCCTGCGACCAGCCGACGGCCAGGCGGTCACGATGACAGCGTCCTCTCGCAACAGCGTCTTTTACCAGCAGTTCCCGCAACTGCTGGAGGACGCCAACCCGGTCGGGGAGATCTGGATCGTCACCGACAATCTGTCCAGTCACACGAGCCGCGTCCACCCGGACCCGGCTCGAGGACCGTCCCCGCATCCACCACGCCTTCATCCCCCTGGGCGCGTGCTGGCTCAACCTGCGGGAAAGTTGGTGGCGCATCTTCCGCAAGGCCGCCCTCGCCGGCCGGTCATTCGCCAACCGCGACGACATCGAACACGCCACCACCCTGGCGACCGACCAGCTCAACGCCCGTGCCAACCCCTGGATCCGGGGCAGACCCGCACCGCCGACCCGCCTACTTCGGCACCGGGATGTGTACACCGTTTGAGGAACCCAGCATCAGGCCGGGGTCCCCGGGCGTCGTGCGGCCGACCCTTCAACCGGACTACGTCAGGACGAGAGGCACGGTGATGGTGAGGTGTTCGTCGGTGGTCGGCAGGGCGGTGGCAAGAGCGTTCATACGAACTGCGAGGTGGCCGATCACCCGGCCGGTCAGTTCCTCGTCCCACTCCGCTGTGCCTTCCGGTGGCAGGCACATCTCCTCCCTGGCAGGTGGGTTGTCACCGAAATAGCGCGCGGTGTCCATGTTGACGACCCAACAGGCCAGTGCGATCTTCACCTGCCCGGGTGCCGCCCACCGCGCTCGTATGTGGGCGCACATGCTGAAGTCGTCCCCGCCGAATGTGACCGTTGTGGAGAACGACCTGCCACGGGGGTAGTGCCGTATCAACTTGAGTACTGCTGGTTCCACAACGGCTCGCGCCATAGGTTCCGTGTACACCGTCTGCCTCCCGTCGAGCCTGGCCTTCAGCGTCCCAGACGGGGCCTGCGACGGACAGATCGGCTGCCGGCCCGACCGTTTCCCCTCCAGGGGAACGCTGTGCACCTCTGATCTTCACCTCGGTTTGCGCGTCGGCTTCGTCGGCTTGGCCAAGGCGTTGCAGGCTCGCCCTGGCCCGCCGGCGGGCCCGTGAACTCCGAGGCCGGTTTGACGCGCCGACCACGGTGGTCGCGCTCGCGTACGCCGGGAACCTCTGTCCTGCGCAGCCGCCCGCCCGGCCTGCTGTCTCGTCCCCGTACCGACCGGAGTCGGTGTCCTACGCCCGGCGGTGTCCGGCTCGTCTTCCGGACGCATGGACGAGGGCCCGTCCGGTCAGCGGGGCTGAACACCGGACGGGCCCTGGTGGACAGCGCGAACCCTGCGGTGCGGACACGCGGCCCGGTGCCCGCGTCGCAGAGGCTGCTGTCCCCGTACTGATCTGAGTGCTCCACCAAGTACGGAGTGATGTGCACCACTCAGGCCACGTCGGTGTCCCGTCGGCGGCCCGGCGGGCGGACGAGGCCGGCTGTCGCGGCGATGACGGAGGAACGGGCACGGCGTTGGCGGCGCTGGATGCCTCGGCGGCGCAGTTCCTGTGCGGGCAGGGGCTGGCTGATGCGGACGCGGTCAAGCTGGGCGATGCTCTCGGTGAGCCAGGGCTGGGTCTCGTCCTCATCCGGCATGGTTCACCTTCTGGTCGGGCAGGGCGGAGAAGTGGCGGGCGAGTGCGAGGCGGCCGCGGACCAGCCACACTCTGATGCTGCCGGCCGGCCAGCCTGTCTCGGCGCTCACCTGTTCGACGCTGAGGTCGCACAGGTGGTGGAGGACGACGACGTCTCTCTGCTTTTTCGGGAGGGTGCGCAGGGCCTCGACGAGGGCGATGTGTTCGGGGGAGGGGCCTTCGGCGTGGCGGGGTTCGTGGTGACGCTGTATGAGCTGTACGCCGCGCCGCACGCGCCGGAAGCGGGATACCGCGAGCCGCCGGGCCGTGGTACGGATCCACGCTTCCTGGGAGTGACCGCTGGTGAAGGTCCCCTGCCGGCTCCAGGCTCTGATGAAGGCTTCCTGGACGACGTCCTGAGCCTCCGGCAGGTCGCCGGTCATGGCGTAGAGCTGCCGGACGAGCGTTCAGGACCGCCGCGGTCAGCGCTCTCGCGCTCGGCGGTCTGGCGGTGGCGGCGGGATCGCAGGCCCACGCGGTCACGTCGGCCTCGCACACCGCGACGGACGACGACTCCGTGAGCACACAGAAGCAGAAGACCAAGGCGGTCGCCGCCGCGGGCGAGGCGAGGGTTTCCCGACCTGCGGCCAACCCCGCAGCCGACAGCGCCCTGAAGGCGAAGACGGTCGCCGCGTCCAAGGGGCAGGCCTCCGGTCCCGTGACGGACCCCGCGACGGTGCGTGTCCTGAAGATGAAGACGATCGCAATGCACCACGCGCCGAAGGGCTGATCAAGGCCGGCTCCCAAAGCCCCGGGCGGGTCTGCGTCCGCCTCGGAATCCAGGTGGGGCCCGTGGGGAGCGAGCCGACCGGGCCCGGAGGGTACTGGGAGTGCTGAAGGTCTCGTGGCGGTGAGTGAAGGATCGAGGTCGGCCTGAAGGGCCGGCCGTCCCTCCGGGCGCGGTGGCGACAGCCGCCGCTGCACCGCCACCGAGATCGGCCCCGTCGAGCTTCGCTCGATGCTGGCTGCCCGCTGCTGGGGGGCTCCGGCGCCCCGGTGCCCTGTCCTCCGCCGGTTTCGCTGCCACGAGGTCCGTCAGCGGTTGGTTCGTGACCTGCGGGTCCGTCTGGGGCGTCGCGCGCGGTCCCGGGCCGTTTCCCCCGCTTGAACGGCTCGGCAGCGCCGGGTTCGGGTCCAGTGCGCGGGATCTGTCTGCCGACGGTGCACGGGGGGCCGGCGCGGGCCGTGCGTGGTCTCCACCTTGAGTCGTCCCGGGCCCAACCGCGCGGGACCGGTTCGCGTCCGCCCGCGACGGATGCCTCACCCGCCGATGTCGGACCAGGGCAACGTACGGGCCGTGAGACAGGTCTGCGTGCTGTGGCCGGAGCTGCACGACCGGCTGCGCGATTCGGCCCGGGTCAAGGAGGGCCGCAAGGGCGGTCCGACGCGGCGATCGTGGACCTGCAGTCGCTGCTGGCGGAGGCGAGCGTGCCGCGCACCACGTCGGGCTGGGACGGCGGGAAGCAGGTGGGCGGGTGCAGGCGGCACCTGCCCGTGGACGCGCTGGGGCTGCTGCTGGTGGCGGCGCGAGCGTGCCGCTGCTGTCCCGGCTGCGGGAAAGGTGTCTCTCGCTCCGTCTTCGCGTGGCCCACAACCGTGAAGACGGACTCCGGGGCGCGAACGCCCTGGACAGGCATGACCTGATCCCCGACGCCACCGGCACCCGCTCGCCAACACCTTGACCGGCGGCAACCGCAACGACGTCGCTCAACTTGCCCAGGTCCAGGTCGAGGGGGCCGCCGGGTGCGTAACGCTCACCGGCGGCCCAGCGCCTGGCGGCCTTCCGGCCGTGACGGCCGGGGTGACGCATGACGTCGTGGTTGGAGAGCAGCCAGGTGGCGGGTGCACCGACAACGCCGAGCATGGCGAGGGAGTCGTCGACGACCGTGCGCAGCTCCTCCGGGTTCCAGTCGGTCACACCGCTGTCGTACAGCCACAGATCCCCGACCCCCACTGACGCGTCACGCCGGCAACGGGAGCTGCTCTGTCGGCCTCTCGACGTCAGGGCCAGGTGGTACGGCTCGGGATCAGAGCGACGCCTCGGCCGCGACGTGCGACGCGAGCGCGATGACGGATAGGACAGCACCGGCACCCGAACGGCCCCGAGGTCCACCAGCCGGAAGCAGGCGCGGAGGCCGTCGGCGTGGTCGCTGGTGATCTCCGTGCGCGTGAGCGTCTGTGACGTCATCTCCCGCCACCACGCGAAACGATCGGCTGCGGGGCCAGGGCGGCCGGCTCTGTGCGTACGGCGAGAAGGACCGTGACGGACTGGGGATTCTTCACGCCCACTCGACTCCCGGCTTCCGCGGCGCGTCGAGCTGCTCCAGGGTGAGCTTGTTCCACCCACGGTGCGAGGGCCGCCAGACAGCGCTGGAAGGCCTGCCGCGCCCTGCTCGGGCCTTCGGCCGCCCGCGTATCCGCCGGGGACGGAGACGAAGCCTTTGGCGCCTGTTCCTGATGCAGCCACGCCATGGCGGTATTGGCGCATCCTGGGTTCGTTGCGCACGCCCGTCAGCCGTGCTTGGCTCGCCCGATGAACTTTCTGTTGACGGCGAGTGGCCTGCGCAACGAGACGCTGCGGGATGCGCTGCGGGACATGCTGGGAATGCCGTTCGGATCGGCGAACGTCGTGTTCGTTCCCACGGCGTCAGTCGCCGAGCCCGGGGACCACGGGTGGTTCGTCGCGGACATGAACCGACTGCACGGCCTCGGCTGGCGGGAGTTCGACGTCCTGGAGTTGAACGGCCTGCCTCGGCAGATGGTGCTCGACCGGCTGCTCCACGCCGACGTCATCTATGTCGAGGGCGGCAGCCACTACCACCTCGCGCGCAGCATCACCGGCAACGGCCTGGCCGACGGCTTCCTGGAGGCGCTGGAGAGCCGGGTCTATGTGGGGGTCAGCGCCGGATCAATGATCTTCAGCCGTAACCTCACCGGACACTCCGCCGACGTCATCGGGGACGCCCCGGACCTCCAGGTGCTCGGCGCGACGACCGTGGAGCCGCCGTTCGGTCTCTTCGACTGGTATCTCAAGCCCCACCTGTACTCGCCGGATTTCCCCGAGCGGGACGACGCCTGGGCTGATCGCATCGCTGCGCAGGCGGACTTCCCGATCTACTTCATCGACGACGAGACGGCCGTTCGCGTCAGGGACGGCAAGGTGGATGTCGTTTCTGAAGGCCGGTGGCGGTTCCATCCGTGAATCGACGAGTGGTGGAGAACCCTGGGCGGGGCAGTGCCGCGCCCAGGGGCGCGTTGACGCGGAGCTGCCGGGGTCAGCGCCTGCGTCAGGCGGCTTGAGCGAGGTGGTACGGGCTGACGTCGCGCCGTTCGGCAGGCCGGGGCGGTGCGGCGGGTCAGACGCCTCGTCATCAAGGTGAGGGTCGCCCACGTGATCAACGATTCGCTCATCTCAGGGAGCCGTTCACGGTCGCGGCAGTGCCGGCGGGCCCTCGCGATCCACGACGAAGGACGTCGCATTCCACTCGACCCGCGCCGCCGTCGTCATGTCACGGCCGACCCCGGGCTACCGCGTATCGAGGCGTTAGGCTCAGAGACATGACTGTTCAGCGGATGGACAACGTCGCCGTCGTCGTCGACGATCTGGACGCGGCTGTCGCCTTCTTCACCGAGCTCGGCTTGGAACTGGAAGGCAAGGCGCAGATCGAAGGCCTTTATGCGGACCGTACCGTCGGACTCGACGGCGTCCGGAGCGACATCGCGATGATGCGGACCCCGGACGGCCACAGCAAGCTGGAGCTGACCAAGTACCACACCCCCGCGGTATCCGAGGCCGAGCCGCGGAACCCTCCGCCCAACACGCTGGGCCTGCATCGCGTCATGTTCGCCGTCGACGACATCGACGACACCGTCGCCCGCCTGCGCGCCCACGGCGCCGAACTCCTCGGCGAGGTAGCGCAGTACGAGAACATCTTCCGGCTCTGCAACCTCCGCGGCCCCGCAGGCATCATCGTCGCCCTGGCCGAACAGATTGCCTGACGCGGGCCTGCCGCGCGGAGCGTGTCGACGGCCAGCACCGCAGGATGCCCGCGCAGATGAACCGCACGAGGATCTCGTCCGGCCGAGACTCCTCCAACCGGAAGTCCTGCCAGGCGAAGGTAACGGTACCCAGGTGGGCCACGGCGGGTCGGGGCGGTGCCGACGCCGGTGTGGGTCATCCCCTTGCGGCGCGGACGATGTCGGCAAGGGGTGTGGCGGGGTGGCCGGTGAGGCGGGGAACGGCGTCGCTGACGCTGTCGAGTTCGCCGGACGCGATGGCCGTGTAGGTGGACACCCAGGCGTCCAGCTGCCACGGCGGGGCGCCGTAGGAGGAGCGGGAGGTGTAGGCGTCTTCGACCGTCTCTGGTTGGTAGGTGACGGTCCGTCCGAGCTGCTCGGACAGGATGGCGGCCGCTTCGTCCAGCGTGAGGGACTCGGGCCCGGTCAGGTCGTAGGCCACGCCCGCGTGGTCGTCGGGCCGGGACAGCACCGCGGCGGCGGCGTCGGCGATGTCGTCCTGGCCGACGAACGCGGCGCGTCCCTGCCCGGCCGGGCCGCGGATGACGCCGTCCTCGCCGACGAGGTCGGGGACGAACTCCGCGTAGAAGTTGTCCCGGAGGAAGGTGTGGGCGAGGCCGCTGGCGCGGATGTGTTGCTCGGTGTGGAAGTGGTCGCGTGCCAGGGTGAACGTGGCGTCGGGTGCCGCGCCGTAGAAGGAGACGTACACCAGGTGCCGGACACCCGCCTCCGCGACGGCATCAACGAACGCCTTGTGCTGGCCGAGCCGGTCGGCGCTCTCGGAGGCGGAGACCATGAAGACGGTGCGGGTGCCGGCGAGGGCCTCCCGCACGGCGTCGTGGTCGGCGTAGTCGCCTCGCACCGCCACTGAGCCGGGAAGCCGTGGAGCGCGTGCCGGGTTGCGGGCCAGAAGTCTCTGCGGGACGCCCCGCTCGGCCAGTCGCCGGGCGACGCGCCCGCCGAGTCGGCCGGTGGAGCCGGTGACGGCGATCGCGGGGACGGATACCTCGGATACCTGGGACATGACGTGACGTCTCTTCCTGTGGTGATGGAGGCGCGCTGCCGCCGTGCGTCAGGCAGCGAGCCCGTCGAGGAGCCGGTCCGCTCCGAGGGGAACGGAGAGAGCTCGTGCCCCGAGGTCCGCGGGGACGTCGGGATGGTCGGGATGGTCGGGATTGATCCGGACGAGCCGGACCCGAGGCGTCTGGCGCACCAACTTCTCCCTGTTCTCCATGGGACGACGGGTCACGCCGGGGGTATTGAACCCGGCCCCGATCTCCACCACGAGCAGGGCGCTGCCCGTGGGCGCGTCGTCGAGCCACTGCGCCAGCCGCTGCCCCGCGGGCAGATAGAAGTCGTCGACGAACTCCGGACCGACACGGATGGTGGGGAAGACGTCGACGCCGCAGCGGGGACAGCGCGGGAGTGCCTGGGGGTCGGTCACCCGGCCGGGCCGCGGTCGTACGCGGCGAGGATCGTGTCGAGGAACGGTCTGCTGGACCAGGCGTCCCGTGAGTACGGGACCGTGCACTGGAGGCGGCCATAGTCTCCCTGCGGGGTGAAGACCCGGTCCGGGGCGAAGCCGTTCCGCGACGCGAACGCTGTCGTGCGACAAGTTCGGGTACGCCGAGACGGGCAACGCACGCGCTCCCGTGTACAGCCCACCCGGCAAGACGCGCAGGTCGACGAGGTCTGCGTGGGTGTCGACGAAGGTGCGCAGATTCGGAGCGAAGCCGTGGCACCAGGCGCAGTACGCGTCGAAGTCGTACACCCTGGAGGGTGATGCCGGAGCCGGTGGAGGAGTGCCAGTCGGGGCTGGCCTCGATCAGGTCCACCGTGATGCCGGCGCGGCGCAGCAGGATGGTCACGGCGTTGCCGGAGGCGCCTCCGCCGATGACCAGGACGATGGGGGTCCCCCCGGCCGAAGGCTGGGGGAGGGTGAAGCTGTCAGCCATGTCGGGGGTACCTCCGGGGATTGGGCCGCGCGGCTTCGGGCGGCGGGGTGCGGCTCCTGCCCGCTGGAGCGCGGGCCGGGGACGGTGCGAGGTATGGGCCGGATGCGCCATTGCTGTCCAGGGAGGGGCGCATCCGGCGGCTGCGGGCTACTTGACGGCGACGGGGTTCACGGGGGAGCCGACGGCTCCGGTGATGGGCAGGGGCGCTGCGGTGAGCCAGAACTCGTACACGCCGTCGTCGGCGCAGTCCGCGGCGAGGGCGTCGGGATCCCACATCTCGCCGATGAGCAGGCCCATGTTGGGGATGGCGACCTGGTGCAGGGGCTGGAAGGCGTGCTCGAACTCGTTCGGCCGGACCTCGAATCCCCAGGTGTCGGTGGCGATCGCGGCGATCTCGGTACAGTGCAGCCAGCCGGCGGTGGTGAACGACAGGCCGGGCGCGGGCCCGCCCGCGTACTCGCCCCAGCCCTCGCGCCGGGCGCGGGCGAGGTGTCCGGTGCGGACGAGGACGATGTCGCCGCGGCCGACGCTCACGCCGTGCGCCTCCGCGGTCGCGGTCAGGTGCTCCTCGGTGACGGCGAAGCCGTCGGGCAGCTCGCCGTCGGTGCCGACGACTTGGCCGACGTCGAGGAGCACGCCGCGTCCGGCGACGTGCGGCGCCATGTGCTCGATGCCGGTGACGAGGTCGCCGTCGGAGGTGACCACCTTGTCGGCGCGCCGCCCGTTCCAGGCGAATCCGTGGTCGAAGATGTGGCCGAGTCCGTCCCACTGGGTCGAGCACTGCAGCGGCATCGCGATCACGTCGTCGGCGCCGCCGATACCGTGCGGAAAGCCCTGGTTGCCCAGGGCGGCGTCGGTGCCGGTGTCGAGCATGGTGTGGACGGGGTTGGTGCGCCGGCGCCAGCCCTTCTGCGGGCCGTTCATGTCGAACCGCTGCGACAGCGAGAAGCTCACGCCCCGGCGCACGAGTGCCGCGCCTTCGCGACGCTTGGCCTCGTCGAGGAAGTTCAGCGTCCCGAGCTTGTCGTCCTCACCCCAGCGCCCCCAGTTGGAGTACGCCTTGGCGGCCTCGGCGATCGCGCCCTCGGGGTCGTGGCGGTCCAGGCTCACGCCTTCTCCTCCACACAGCGGGTGCGCTGCACGCCCAGGCCGGTGACGGAGCCCTCCATGACGTCGCCGTCGCGCAGCAGCCGCCCCCAGTGGATGCCGTTGCCGGCCGGGCTGCCGGTCAGCACCAGGTCTCCGGGCAGGAGCCTGGCGGTCTGCGAGATGTACGACACCAGCCGCGCGATGCCGAACAGCATGTCCTTGGTGGACTCGTCCTGCATGGTCTCGCCGTTCAGTTTCAGCGTGACCCGCAGGTCACCCGGGTCGGCGATGGACTCGGCGGGGACGAGCCAGGGCCCGAGCGGGGTGAATCCGGGGGCGTTCTTGCTGCGCAGCCAGTCGGTGCCGATGGCCTTCATGTCCCGGCGGAAGACGGTGGCGCGGTCGGTGAGGTCGTTGGCGATGGTGTAGCCGGCGACGTACTCCAGGGACTCCTCGACGGACACCCGGTGGGCGGGCTTGGCGATGACGGCCGCCAACTCCAGTTCCCAGTCCGGCTTTTCGGCCCATGCGGGGAGTACGACGTCGTCGTAGGGGCCGGCGATGGTGCTGGGCAGGCCGATGAACACGTACGGCAGGTCCTCGGCGGCCCGCCGGTCCATGACCGCGGCGATCTCGGCGCGGGCCTCCTCGACGGTGCGCGGGTCATCAGGGGAGCGGTGGGCGACCTCCAGGTCGATCACGTGCTGCCGGTAGTTGGCGCCGGACTGGAAGATCTGGCGCGGCTCCAGCGGGGCGTGCACGCGCAGTCCCTCCAGCGGCTGCCAGTCGAGGGCGTCCTCGTCTGCCAGGACGCGCAGGACGGGCAGGGCCTCCTCCCACCGCTCCACCACGGCACGCAGCTCGGACGGTGCCCAGGCCAGGGCTCTGCTGAGGTCGAGTACCCGGCCCTTGACCAAGAGTCCGGGGAACGGCTTCCCGTTCGGAGCGGAGACCGTGCCGAGCGCGAACGGGCCGGCAGGTTGCGCGAGCGTTGCCATGAGATTTCCTCCTGCTGGGATGCGGTCTACTCTGACCCCGATCGGCGAATCACGGAAATCAATCCTGTGGATGTGCCGAATCCATGATGTGGATGGTTCTCTCTTGCTAGTGCCGCGGCAGGCAACGTTTGCCCGTCAAGGAGCGGCGTCCGGTGCGTGCTCTCGGTGTGCCGGCCGGAAGTCCTCGTACTGGACGTA
>NZ_JBFAKW010000208.1:0-9986 GCF_040655955.1 Streptomyces sp. NPDC050263
GAACATCCCGCTTCGCGGGACGTTCCCGAAAGCCAGGATCAACCCCTACAAGCCGACCCCACCGAGGTTGACGAAACAGATAGGGGCACCCCCCCGCCGACGTTGGTCTCGACGATGACGTGCAGGTCTCCGTTCCGCGTGATGGTGGCCCCTGACAGCGTCCATCCCGCCTCGTGAGCGAACGGTACGGGAACGCTCCTTACGGTCCGTCCGCGGCCGTCGAAGTGGTAGAGCAGCGAGGTGAGCACACCACCCTTGTCGTTCAGCACACCGACCCAGACATCGTCAGGACCGGTGCCGGTGACCAACTGGGGTTCGACCGAACCACCGCCGGGTGCGGCGGGGAGCTTCTCAATCCGCCACGTCTTTCCGACCGCACGCCTCACCGACCGAGCGACTGCGCGTCGCCCATGACGATCACCGGATGCTGATCGGGGTCCAGCGCGCGCAGCAGTTCCCTGATGTTGTTCCGGGCCAGACTCACACAGCCGTGGGTGGGGCCGCCGTGGTCGACGTGCAGCCAGATGCCGCCGCCCTTCTCGGCGCCGAGCGGGCGTGTCCAGTCCAGGGGGGAAGTCCCGGCCTGACGGTTGTAGTTGATCGCCACGACGTAGTCGAAGGAGCCGGCGAGGGGTTCGCCCTCGAAGCCCGTGCCTCCGATGGTGAAGCCCTGCGACCGGTCGTACGGCAGCTCGGTGCCGGGGTCGGCCAGTCGTCCGCCGGCGTCCGTGAGGGCGAACACGCCGATGGGCGAACGGAGATCGTCGGCGTGATGGTTGTCGGTCCAGCCCTTCAGTGCGTTGTGGGCCGGCCAGGTCGCGCCCGGCTCCCAGCCCATGGGGGTGCGTCGGTACAACACCACCTGCGAGCGGGGGGATTTTCTGTCCGCGCCGGTGGCGATGACGACCTGCCGGGCGTTCTCGGGGATCTCCGCGAGCGTCCGGGGGCCCAGGCCCGGTAGTCGCGTGGGAACGGAGGGGGACGCGGACGCCGCCGCTCCCGCCGCTGTCGAACCGGGTCTCGCCTGTGTGGTGCCCGGCGCGGGGGACCGGGTGTCCTGTGCCACCGTAGCGGCCTGGGGTGCGTCCTGCGCGCCCCCGCATCCGATGAGCGTCGCGGCCAGGGCCAGGAAGGCGACGTGACGCCCTCGATGGGGGCGACGTGTTGATCGAGCCATGATGTCAGCCTCGCCGGGACTCTTGAGGAACTCGTCAGATTCGACTCATGAGTTCGCAGTGAGGCGGGACATCAACGGGCCGAGCCCGCAGTCCACTCGCCCCAGGGCATGTTCCAGCCGTTGAGGCCGTTGAGGCCGTTGAGGCCGTTGAGGCCGTTGTCGGGGGCGGTGGTCTTGTCGTCCGAGTTCTTCACCACGACCACATCGCCGACGAGGGAGTGGTCGTAGAACCAGGCGTCGTCCTGGGCCGGGTCGCCACCGCCCTGCGCGTCGTTCAGCCCCACACAGCCGTGGCTGATGTTGGACCGCCCGAACACCGAGTCCGCGCCCCAGTAGTTGCCGTGGATGAACGTGCCGGAGGTGGACAGGCGCATGGCGTGCGGGACGTTGGGGATGTCGTACTCGCCGGCGAAGCCCACCGTGGCTCCGTTCATCCGGGTGGAGAGCAACTTCTGCGAGATGACCATTTGGCCGTTCCAGGTGGGCGAGGTCTGCGCGCCCGCCGTGATCGGTATCGTCCGCACTGTCCGGCCGTCGCGGACGACCTTCACCCGGTGCGTCGACGCGTCCACGGTGGAGACCTGACTGCGGCCGACGGTGAACCGGAGGCTCTTGTCCTGCTCCCCGTAGGCGCTTTTGGCACCCTTGACTCCGTCGAACGGATCCTGACGGTCACGGTCGAGTGCGGCTTCCAGTACTGCTCCGGACGAAAATCGAGGCGTCGGCCGCCGAACCAGTGGCCCACGACGGGCTGTCCGCTGCTGGAAGTGACGTCGACGGCGGACTCGACGGCCTTCTTGTCGGTGATGGGCTGTCGAAGGTGAACGAGACGGGCATGCCCACCCCGACCGTGGAGCCGTGCTCCGGGGTGTAGGCACCGGTGAGGCGGTCGGCCTCGGCGAGGGTCGTGAACGTCACCTTCTTGGTCACCGTGTGTCCGCCTTCGTCGGCTGCCGTCGCCGTCAGGCGGTAGGCCGTACCGTGGTCGAGAACGGCTCCGGGCGCCCAGGTCGCATGGTCGGTGGACAGCCCGCCGGGCACGGCTGTGCCGTCCGCGGTGGTCAGCGACACCTTGGTGATTCGGCCTTGGTCGACCGTCACTCGGCCGCCGCGGCTCACGGAGACATGGTCCTGTCCGTCGGCGGCGTTCAGCTGTACGAGCAGCCCCGGCTGGGCCTTGGCCGCGACCGGGGCGTCTTCGCAGCGTTCCCCGCGGGGTTCCTCGCGTCTCCTGAGCCCGTACTGCAACCAGCCAGAAGGCACACCGAGACGGACAGGGCGGCGAAGGCCGGTGCACGGCGCGTGCGATGCATGGATTCTCCGTCGAGCATGCGCCCAGGGTGAGGTGCGGTTATGAGGAAGTTGTCGGGGTGTGGGAAGAACCGCAGAACTGCCGGGTACCGCGTCGGCACCGTTCAACACGCTTACAGTCGCTGCCGTGTGCGCGCATATTCTGGTCGCGGAAGACGACGACATACAGGCCGAACTCATCCGGCGGTTACTGCTCAAGGAAGGTCACACCACGGTGGTCGTTTCCGACGGCCGGGCCGCGATCGACGAGGCCGGCAGCCGACGGCCCGATCTGGTCGTGCTGGACCTGATGCTGCCGGGCATCGACGGTTTCGGGGTCTGCCGTGTGCTGCGCCGCGACCAGGACGTGCCGGTCCTGATGCTGACCGCTCGCTCCGCCGAGGAGGACGTACTCCTGGGCCTCGACCTCGGAGCGGACGACTACATGACCAAGCCCTACAGCCCACGGGAGTTGCTGGCTCGGATACGTACCCTGCTGCGCCGCACCCTCCGCCCGGCCGAGAGCTCTCCCGCACTGCGCGTGGGCGGCATCAGCGTCGATCCCGTACGGCACAAGGTCGTCTGCGACGGGGCACCGGTCGACTGCACCCCAGGTGAGTTCGCCATCCTTCGCGCCATGGCGGCCGAGCCCGACCGGGTCTTCACCCGCCGCCAACTGCTGCAGCACACCCGCGGCCACGACCGAGCATCCACCGAACGCGCCATCGACGCGCACATCATGAACCTGCGCAAGAAGATCGAGCCCAACCCGCGTACACCCGCACGGCTGTTGACGGTGTTCGGCGTCGGCTACAAGCTCGTCGACGGCCGGCATGACTGCTGACGCCCACATCCCCTGGCGCAGGAGCCTGCTGGTACGGCTGCTGCTGACCTCCGTGGCCATCGCCGTGCTGTCCGTGGGCGCCACCGCCTGGCTGGCGGTGCAGCTCACCGCCCGTGCCATCCAGGAGGAGCGCGGCCAGGTCCTGTCCGACGACTCCGACATCCTGCGCCGGCTCAGCGGCTACGCGGCCACCCACGCCGACTGGGACCGAGTGCGGTCCATGGTGCGTACCCTCGCGCGCACCATGGACCGGCGCATCGCCCTGACGACCACCGACGGACGTGTCATCGCCGACTCGGCCGCCGCCGGCACCGCGCTGCCCGCACGCGCCTCGGCCACGGTCGACCCGTTGCGCATCGACACCTACACCGAACCGGGTGCCCAGCTCTCCGACATAGACCCACGCGCGGCGGGCCCCTATCTGCTCCCAGCCGACGAACGTGCCCAGGTGAGGAAGCTGGCGACCGACCGCCTGGTGTGCATGCGCAGGAACGGAAGCGACGGCAGCACCCGGCAGATTCCCAGCGGACGCACGGTGGTCACGGCCGATGACGGTGAGGCTGACGTGCCGCTGGAGTGCGCCGACGGACGGCTCAGCACGCCTACGCCCACCGAGAGCAAGGCGTTGTCGAATCTCACGGTCCTGATGTCCCCGTGCCTGGACGGACAGCCGCCCACGGCTCCCTCGTTCGGCCGCCTCCATCTCGATCTCATCCCTGGAGCTGCCCCCCTGGCGAGGGCCGCCGACTATTCCCCTCGCCCCGCCGACAACGAGCAGAACCAGACCTGCATCGACAACGCACGCCGTACCCAGCTCGACCCGTACGTCGCTCCGCGAGCCGACCTCTATCTCGGCAGCCGGGGCCGGCGGCAGGCAGGCTTCGACCTCTCCTCCGCCAACAAGACCAAAATCATCGGCGTTTCCGGACTCGTCCTCGCGGCCACCGTCACCCTGACCGCGGTCGTCGCGGTCCGCCTGGTCCGGCCCCTGCGGGCCCTGACCGCCGCGGCCCGTCAGCCCCCGGAGCGCCATGCCCGCGTCGCCGTCACCACCAAGGACGAGACGGGCTTCCTGGCCGCCGCCTTCAACGAACTCACCGCACGCCGCGAACAACTGGAGGCCCAGCGCAAGGCCATGGTCAGCGACATCGCCCACGAGCTGCGCACCCCGCTGACCAACATCCGCGGCTGGCTGGAGGTCACCCGCGACGGGCTGCTCGACCCGGATCCGGATCTGTTCGCCACCCTGCACGACGAGGCACTGCAACTGCAGCACATCATCGACGATCTGCAAGACCTCGCCGCGATCGACGCGGGCACGCTGCGGCTGCACAGCGAACCGCTGCGCGCGGACGAACTCGTCGCCCAGGCGGTGTCCGCCCACCGCAGCCGCGCCGCAGCCGCCGACGTCCGCCTGCTGACCCACACCGACACCGGACTCTGGATCGACGCCGACCCGGTGCGGATGCGCCAGGTTCTGGCCAACCTCGTCTCCAACGCGCTGCGCCACACACCCGCGCACGGCACGGTCACCCTCACCGCCCGGCACTCCGGCGAGTTCGTCGTCCTCGCCGTGGAGGACACCGGCGACGGAATCGCCCCCGACGACCTGCCCCACGTCTTCGAGCGATTCTGGCGGGCAGAGAAATCCCGCAGCAGACGCACCGGAGGCAGCGGCCTCGGCCTGTCCATCGTGCGCCAGTTCGTCGAGGCACACGGCGGCACCGTCATGGCCCACAACGCACCCGGTGCCGGAGCGGTGTTCACCATCCGGCTCCCCCGCGGCACGGAGCCGGACGGTCCGCCCCGGTAGTCGGCAGCGGAGGAGTTCACCGGCCGTCGCCGCCACCATCGGCGAACCGCTCCGCCGACCGGCGGACGCCGTACGCAAGCCACGCTGCCTCTCCAGTCGACTAAACTTCGGGTGCGGATCCCTCAAGGAGGAAGCCCGTTGGAAGAGCGGTTACGGTTCTCGTTGCTGGGACCGGTCAGAGCGTGGCGCGGCCCGAATGAGATCGAACTGGGCCCGCCTCAGCAGCGGGCGGTGCTGGCTGTGTTGCTGCTGGCGGAGGGTTCGCAGGTGTCGGCGGGTGGGCTGGTCGACGCGGTGTGGGGCATGAAGGCACCGGTCTCGGTGCTTGGCATTGTGCGGACATATGTCCATGGGCTACGGAAGGTGCTGGAGCCCGCAGGGGATGCAGCGTCGTCTGTGATCCGTTCCACCGGGGACGGCTATCAGCTCCGCACATCACCGGACGATCTGGACCTCGGCTCCTTCCGAGCGCTGCTCGCGCAGGCCGAGCGGGCGCGAAGAGCAGGAAACACCGAGGGTGCGGCAAGGTATTTGCGCAACGCGCTCGGTCTGTGGCGGGGGGAGGCGCTGGCCGGTGTCCGGGGCCAGTACGCGCAGACCCAGCGGCAGCGGCTCGGCGAGCTGCGTCTGTCCGCGGTGGCGGCCCGGCTGACGGCCGAACTCGACCTGGGAGCCCATGCGGAGGCGGCCACCGAGCTGACCGGGCTGGTTGCCGAGCATCCGCTGGACGAGCGGTTCCGGGAGCTGCTGATGCTCGCCCTGTACCGGTCGGGGCGGCAGGCGGCTGCCCTCGCCAGCTACCGTGAGGCGCAGACGCTGCTCGCGGGCGAGCTGGGTGTCGATCCCGGCCCGGGACTCCAGGCGATGTACCAGCGCGTTCTGCGGGCCGACGCGGGGCTCCTCGCTCCGCCGGCCCCGGCCCCGGCCGAGGCCGCCCCCGCACCTGTCCCCGTACCCGTATCTGCTCCTGTCCAAGTGCCCGCCGTCCCGGCCCAACTGCCCGCCGGTCTGGCGGTGTTCGTCGGGCGGGACGCCGAGCTGACCGAGATGACCGGCCTGGCGCCGGTCGGTACGGTGGTGATCAGTGCCATCGCGGGCATGGCGGGGGTGGGCAAGACCACCTTCGCGGTGCACTGGGCGCGACAGGTCGCCGACCGCTTCCCGGACGGCCAGCTGTACCTGAATCTGCGGGGCTTCGACCCGGCCGTCCTGCCGGTCCCGCCGGAGCACGCCCTTGTGACGCTGCTGGAGTCACTGGGCGCCGACCCGAGCGGGCTGCCGCAGGACGTCGACGCGCTCGCGGCCCTGTACCGCACCCTGCTCACCGGCAAGCGAGCACTGCTGCTGCTGGACAACGCCCGTGACGCCGCGCAGGTGCGGCCCCTGCTGCCCGGGGCGCCCGGCTGCCTGGTCATTGTCACCAGCCGCAACCGGCTGTCCGGGCTGGTCGCCGTGAACGGCGCCCATCCCCTTCACCTCGACGTGCTCTCCGAGGCCGAGGCCCGCGAGCTGCTCGCCCGACGCCTCGGACCCGGCCGCGTCGCGGCCGAACCGGACGCGGTCGAGGAGATCATCGCCCGGTGTGCACGGCTGCCGCTGGCCCTGGCCGTCACCGCCGCCCGCGCGGCGACCCGGTCCGCTCTCCCCCTGTCGGCCATCGCGGCCGAACTGCGCGACAGCGCCGGCGCCCTCGACGCGTTCCACGACGGCGACACTGCGGCCGACGTGCGCGCCGTCTTCTCCTGGTCCTACCACGCACTCACCCCCGCCGCCGCCCGCCTGTTCCGGCTGCTCGCCCTGCACCCCGGCCCCGACATCTCACTGTCGGCCGCCGCCAGCCTGACCGGGCTCTCCCTCCCCAACACCCGGCAACTGCTGTCCGAACTCATCCAGGCCCACCTCGTGGACGAACCCGTCCCGGGCCGCTACGCCTCCCACGACCTGCTGCGCGTCTACGCCACCGAGCTGACCGAGGCCGTCGATCTGCTCCAGGAGGTGCGGGCAGCCCGGCACCGGATGTTCGACCACTACCTGCACACCGCCCGTGAGGCGTTCGCGCTGACTGCCCGTGAACGGATGCTGATCTCCCTGGAGCCCGTGGCCGAGGGGGTGCGCGCTGAGCAATTCGGCGGTGACACGGCGAAGGCGGCGGCCTGGTTCGCCGCTGAGCAGGCGGTGCTGCTCGCGGTCGTCGAACAGGCCGCCACCCACCGCTACGACGTCCACACATGGCAACTCGCCTGGGCCATGGCCAACCATCTGCACCGGCGTGTCCTGTGGCGGGAGCAGGAGGCCGTGCACCGCACCGCCATGGGCGCGGCGCGTCGGCTGGGCGACAGGGCTGCCCAGGCTCATATCCACCACGGTCTCGCCGCCACAAGGGGTCTGGACCGCATCGACGAGGCACGCGTTCATGCCGAGCGGGCCATCGAACTGTTCACCGAATCCGGTGACATGAGAGCCTGCGCTGAGAGCTATCGCATTTTGGCCTGGGTGGCGGAGGGGCAGGGCGATCCGGAAGCCGCACTCGGCGCCGCGCAGCGGTCCCTCGCGCTCTACCGGGCCCATGACGGCCGTGGTGCCGACGACAGCCGCGGTCGGATGGCGATGGCAGCCGCGCTCAACGCGGTCGGTTGGTACCACACCCAGCTCGGGCAGCACCAGCAGGCCCTCGACCCCTGCCGACAGGCGCTGGCCCTGTGCCAGGAGCTCGGATACGACTATGGCGCGGGGGATGCCTGGGACAGCGTCGCTTATGCCCTCCACCATCTCGGGCGGTACGACGAGGCCGTCACCAGCTTCCGCAACGCCCTCGCCCTCTACCGGCAGGCCGGAGGTGACCCCTTGTTCGAGGCCACCGTCCTCAAGCACCTCGGGGACACCCACCTGAGCGCCGGCCGCCCGGACGCGGCCCGCACCGCGTGGACCGAGGGGCTGGACATCATGGAGCGGCTCGGCCACGCCGATGCCGACGGGCTCCGTACCAGATTGCGCCGGCTCGACGAGTCGAGCGGCCCTCCAGAGGCGGAAGCGGTACTCACCGACTCGTAGACGAACCTTCGCTCCGGAGCCCGGTCGGCCAGATGCCGTCGGCCAGGCCGGTCGACGTCTTGCCGACCGGGGCGAGCGTACTGTCCAGCCGTGCGGTGGACCAGCCGCTGCCGGACGACGCCCAAGCGCGTACCGCGGCGCGTGGCGCAATAGTCATGACCGACTCCGCCCACACCTCGGTCAAGTCGGCACAGGCCAACGCCGGCAGTGTCGAGACCGAGCCGACGTGAACCAGGCCCGGAGAACAACGATGTGCCGCCCCGCCCCTCACGATCGCCCACGTCAAGGCGCGTGAGACATGGATCGAGGTGGAACACCACGGGCGTCTCGGCGCCGGATCCGTGTCCGGTTCACGCTGAGTCCATCGTGCTCCGTGCCCCGCGACGGCATGGCGGCGGGGCCTTCCCGGCGGTACGGGCGTCCCGCCGACCCCGGCCGAGGCCCTGACGGCCGTCTGACCCAGGGGCCTGCGGGCCCGTGTCCCTCCGGCTCGTACCGCGGGATACGCGTCGGGGCGGACATCAACGATCTCTGGAGCGATCGTGAACGGGCCGTTGACACCCAGCCGGTTTTCTTGATCAGGCAGCGGTCCTCGCCGTTTCCGCTCGGTGCGGCACACCCTCACACCCGTGAGTACCGCGCACCGCATTGAGATCAACAGGGGAAATACATTGACGCGTTCCTACGCATCTTTCGGCATGGTCGCAGCGCTGAGCGGTGTCCTCCAGCTGTACGGATCCGGTGGTTCCGGTGGGGGTTCGGCCGCCGGCTCCGCGCTTGTAGGCGGGCAGCCGTCTGAAGGCGGCCTGCGAGGGCGACTGCGTGGACACTCAACCGCCGGTACTGGCCAACGACGCCGGTCGAGCGGACGATGCCGAGCCCGGCCATGGAACCCGTGTACGACCCGCGCGCGTACGGATTTCGCGGGGAGTTGCCCCGTGGGGAGGAGAGAGCAGTGACAACGATGTCCATCGCGGTGACCGTGCACGCCGACGACCCGCTTTCACGAGCCGGGGTCGTCAGCTGCCTGCGCAACCAACCGGGCATCGAGGTGTCCGAAGGGTCAGGTCGAGGGGTGCGCGGCCGAGTGGGCCGGGCGGCGTCGGTGGCCGTCGTACTCGCCGACCGGGTGGACGAGCCGACCGCCGTCGTCCTGCGTCGGCTGATCAGAGGCGACCACCGGGACGTCGTACTGGTCGTCGACCGGTTGCGCGAGCCGGAGCTGATGACCGCCGTGGGATGTGGGGTCCACACCTTCGTATGGCGGCGTCAGGCGACCCCCGACCATCTGTTGAAGGCGGTCCGGTCCGCCGCCCGCGGTGACAGCGAGATGCCGCCGGAGCTGCTCAACCAACTCCTCGGCCGGCTGGGACGGGTGCAGCGCGGCGGCCAGGACGCCCCAGTGGCCGCGGTCACCGGACTCGCCGCCCGTGAGGTGGAGGTGCTGCGGTTCGTCGCCGAGGGGATGGAGAACCGGCAGATCGCGGGGAAGGTCCCGTACTCGGAGCGGACCGTCAAGAACATCCTGCACGAGCTGATGACACGGATGCAGCTGCGCAACCGGGCCCACGCGGTGGCCTTCGCGCTGCGCGAGGGTTACCTCTGACGACGCGTCACCGGTGTCATCCATGTGCCGCCCGGCAGGCCTCCCTCTTGCCGGGCTCGCCCCCGCACCACGGGGGCCGCGGGCCCGGCTCCCCCCGCTCCACTGCGGGCCGCGCGCGCCCCCGGCGCCCCGCCCGCCGCGCGGGGCGCGCGCGGCGACTGGGCGCTGTGGCTCCTCGCTCGCACGGGCCCCCGCCTGCCCACCA
>NZ_JBFAKW010000209.1:0-9929 GCF_040655955.1 Streptomyces sp. NPDC050263
GACAGCAGCGATATGGCACAACGACGCCACCGGACAGCCCGTCCTACGCTCACTGACCGCCTACGATCACTGACCCCTTGGAATCGATCATCTAGCCCGCAGGCCCGCGCTGAGGGAGACGGTGCTGCTTCTGGTGAGGGAGGAATGGTCTCCGGGACAGATCGTCGGCCGCTCGCGTCGGCATCATGGTGACGACCCGGGGACGGAGTCGGGAAGTGAGGCTGTAGCGCCGGGCCTTGGGGGAGCGGACCGCAACACCACCCCGGCCGCATGCGAAGGCCCAGTAGCCTCGGCGGTGTGATGAGCCATGCCCGCGGTGCCGGTATCGCCGAGATGAGGACCCAATCGATACTCGTCATCCTGTTCGACGGCGTGCAGCCCCTCGACGTGGCGGGGCCCGTGGACGTGTTCTCGGCGGCGGCGCGCTTCGCTGGAAGCGCGAGCACGCCTCCCTACGTCGTTCGTACGGCTTCGTTCGGCGGTGAAGCCGTACGATCCGCCGGTGGTCTGAGGCTGGTTCCTGATCTTGACTTGGCTGAGGTCGATGATCCCGACCTTCTTCTCGTACCAGGCGGGCCGGGCGTGGGAGACGTCGACAACCGGCTCGTGGCGTGGCTGTGCGAGCGTGCTCCTCATGTGAAACGTGTGATGTCGGTGTGCACCGGGGCGTATCTCCTGGCTGAGGCCGGACTGCTCGATGGTCGCCGGGCGACGACTCACTGGGATTCCTGTGACTACCTCGCGAGCAGATATCCCGAGATTCAGATCGATCCGGTCCCGATCTTTGTCCGGGACGGCTCGATCTCCACGTCGGCGGGAGTGACGGCTGGGATCGACCTCGCCATCGCCCTGGTCGAGGAGGACCTCGGTCCCGCGGTGGCACACGAGATCGCTCGGCTCCTGGTGGTCTACGTGCGTCGGCCTGGCAACCAGGCGCAGTTCAGCGTGCAGCTCTCGGCGCAGAGCGCCCGCTCGGATCCGCTGCGTGAGATCCAGTACTGGGCCGCCGCCAACCTGGCGGCCGACCTGTCGGTTCCTGCGATGGCGGAGCGCGTCGGCTTGTCCACCCGTCAATTCGCCCGTGCGTTCGCCGAGCAGGTCGGGATGACACCAGGCCGCTACGTGGACCTCGTCCGTCTGGAGGCCGCGCAGCGCATGCTGACGGACACCCGCGACGGCGTGGTCCGTATCGCACGCCATTGCGGATACGGGACGGCGGAGGCGATGCGCCTCGCGTTCATGCGTGAACTCGACGTCTCGCCCACGGAGTATCGCCGTACCTTCGCGAAGTCGTCGCCCCTCGTCCCTGACCCTCGATAGGACGACGTCTGCGATCGGCCTCGGAGCCGAGCGCCTCGTCGGCGCGGGTCTTCCCGGGCTGCGGGATGGCAGATTTGTTGGTCTGCGTGACATAGACGTCCTGGTGGGACGCTCCTAGGCTTTGTGATCAACGGTTCATTAGAAGTGAGGCGCTCATGAACCTGATGTCACATCGACTTGTCTGCGCCGCGTCGGCGCCTCGGATTTCGGCCCGGTGAACCGAACAGGAGCGAATGCGTGTGACCCGCTGATCCCCATATGCGGTTGGTCGCCGTGGTCCGTCACGCGCCCTTCTGGAGGTGCTGAGCAGTACCCCGTTCCTCAGGGTGCTGCGCTCGTTCCTTTGAATGTTGGAAGGTAGATGCATAGATGCCCTTGATATCTCTCGGGTCCGTGCGCCCGAACGCGCGGCGATGTGCTGTCGTGATGCTCACGGCCGCGTTGATCCTGCCAGCAGCCGGCTGCGGCTCCGGAGACTCGGCCAGATCCGGTTCGGGCGGTTCGGCAGCCGGGGGCAAGGGCGCTGCGCCGACCAGGACGTCGTATCCGTTGACGATTGACAACTGCGGTCAGAAGGTGACGTTCGACGGGCCGCCCGAGCGTGTTCTGATCATGAATGGTGCGTCCGTCGGAGAGGTCGAGGCGTACGTCCTTCTTGGTCTCCAGAGCCGGATTCTCGCGAATGCGCAACGCGTCACCATTTCCGATGATCCAAAGTTGGTCACAGAGGTCGCAAAGCTGCCGACCGGAGGTGCCGAGTGGAATAAAAATTTCGATGTGCCCGCCGAGAAGGTGCTCGAACTCAAGCCTGATCTCGTGGTGTCGACGTGGAGCGGAAGTTTCGATGCAAAGAGCGGATTCGCCACCCGAGAACAACTGGCGGATGCTGGAATAAAGTCGTACGTCAACCCGGTCGATTGTGCCTACGGAGCGACGAACCCGTCAGCCGCGGACCAAGCCGTCTATGAACAGCAGTCAATTGAATCGACCTACGATTTCATCACGCAGACCGGGGTCGTCTTCGACGAGCAGCGGACGGCGGCGGACCTCGTCGCCAAGCTCAAGGACCGGATCGCGTCCATCAGGGATCGCGTCAAGGGCAAGGATCGCAAGAAGGTGCTGTTGGTGTATCCCGGCATGGCGGCGATGAGCGCCAACAACTTGCCTGCTGTGTTTTCCGGCGGTGTCCACGACGACCTCATCGAGGCGGCCGGCGGCGAGAACGCCTTCCCCAGCGACAAGCCGAATCCGGAGCTGACCTCGAACCTGAGTGCCGAGGCCCTGGCATCCGCCGAGGTCGACGTGCTCGTGATCGGACTGTCCGATCCATCCGAGAAGAGCCAGGTGAAGGAACTCGCCGACCGGTTGTTCAAGCAGTACCCGCAGTGGAAGGCGTCGAAGACCAAGACCTGCACCAGCATTTCCGACGGGGCCTTCATCGGGCCGACGAACGCGTATGCGGTGGAGGCGATCGCCGATGCGGCGCACCCTCAGTAGGCCCGACGCGCAGTCGCACGGCCCGCAGTCGCACGGCCCACACCTGGTAGCGGGCCGCGCGACCGTCCTCCTCTACGCGACGCTCGCAGTAGCGCTCTTGGCGGCCGTCACCGTCGGAGTCTCCCTGGGAACGGTCACTGTCCCCGCGCGTGATGTGTGGCAAGTGATCCTGCGTCACATCGTCGGCGAGACCGGCGGTCTGGACCCGCTCCAGGACCAGATCGTCTGGGAGCTGCGGCTGCCGCGCGTCCTTGTGGCCGCGGTGGTCGGTGCGAGCCTGAGTGTCATAGGGGTCGGTCTGCAGGCGCTGGTGCGTAATCCGCTCGCGGATCCCTACATGCTGGGGATCACTCCTGGTGCGTCTCTCGGCGCGGTGCTCGTTCTGGCGATCGGCTCCGCGGCGCTGCACGGACTGGGCGTGACCAGTGGCGCCTTCGTCGCGGCGGTGCTCACCATGACCGCGGTGTTCCTGATCGCCCAGCGAAGCGGCCGACTCACCGACACGCGGTTGATCCTCGCCGGCGTCGCGGTGGGGTACCTCGCGGTCGCGGCCACGAGCTTCGTGCAGTTGCAGACGAACCCGAACCAGCTCGCGGGCATCATGTTCTGGCTCATGGGCAGCCTCGCGGGGGCGGCGTGGTCCGACCTCCGCATCCCGGCCATCGCACTCGCGCTGGGCGTCGTCTGGCTGTTCGCTCAGGGGCGTGCCCTCAACGCGCTCATGATCGGCGATGACGCGGCGGCCGGGCTCGGAATCGACGTGCACCGCTTCCGACGTCGTCTGCTCGTGGTGACGTCGCTGATGACCGCGACCGTCGTCGTGGTCGCCGGCGGGCTCGGATTCGTCGGACTGATGATCCCCCACATCGCCCGCCTCGTCGTGGGCGCCGAACACCGTCGCGTACTGCCGACGTCCATGCTCGTAGGGGCGACCTTCCTGGTGCTCGTCGACCTCGCAAGCCGCACGGTTGCCCGACCGAGCGAGCTGCCGGCCGGCATCTTCACCGCCGGCATCGGCGTGCCCGTGTTGCTGTGGCTGCTCCAGCGCACCAGGCGAGGGGAGGCATCGTGACGCGGCTGGAGTTCGAAGGCGTCAGCATCGACATCGCCTCGGCCCGGATCGTCTCCGAGGTGTCGTTGCGCATCGCGCCGGGTGAGATGGTCGGACTCGTCGGGCCCAACGGCAGCGGGAAATCCACGCTCCTGCGCAGCGCGTACCGGGTGCTTCGACCGACCGGCGGGGCTGTGCTCATCGGTGGCGAGAGCGTGTGGGACATGTCCGCGCGCGAGGCCGCGCGCCGTCGCGCGATCGTCACCCAGCACACCGTGCTCGGTGCCGAGTTCTCCGTCGAAGAGGTGGTCGTCATGGGGCGAAACCCTCGGAAGAGGTTGCTCGATCGAGACACCGACCGGGATCACCGGATAGTCGAGCGGGCACTCGATGACGTCCACATGCGCTGGGCGGCCGAGCGATCGTTCGCGACACTCTCCGGTGGCGAACAGCAGCGTGTCCTGCTCGCCCGCGCGCTCGCGCAGGAAGCCGAACTGCTGATACTCGACGAGCCGACGAACCACCTGGACGTGCGCGCGCAGTTCGAGGTCCTCGATCTGCTTCGGCACTTGGGCATGACGACGCTCACGGCACTGCACGATCTCGACCACGCGGTCTCCTACTGCGACCGCGTTGCGGTCATGGCGGAGGGCAGGCTCGTGGCGGTGGGGGTTCCGGCCGATGTGCTGACGCCCGAGCTCGTGCATGACGTGTTCGGGGTGCGTGCGGTGCTCGACACCCATCCGATCACAGGCAGGCCACGCATCGCGGTCGCCTCCGCCGCCCATTCTCCGACGATCACCGCCGGCGATGACGAGCGTGCCCCCGCCTCCTCGCTCGACCCGGGACCGCCCGTCCGCGAGGCGCTCCGGTCCAAGTGCCGTGGGCGACCTCTTCGTCGTTCGTCCGGGCGTGAGGATTCCTGAGTCCCTGTCAACCGCGGTCAGCCGCACGGCCGGGCGTATTTCGTCCGCTCGGACCGTTCCGCCACCAGAACAACCGAAGGAGCCATCTGTATGCAGGTCGCGATCGTTCTCTATCCCGAGTTCACCGCGCTGGACGTCATCGGACCGTATGAGGTCCTGGGCCGCCTCCCGGACACCGAGGTCGTCTTCGTCGCTGAGCATCCGGGTCTTGTCCGCAACGACTTGCGCAGCCTGTCGATCAACGTCGTCGCACGTCTCGCCGACGTGCCGAACCCGGATGTGGTGATCGTCGGTGGAGGCCCGGGTCAGGCACAGCAGATGTCTGACGGGAGCCTGCACGAATGGTTGCGGGCGGTCGACCGGACCTCTGCGTGGACGGTCTCGGTCTGCACGGGGACCTTGATCCTCGCCGCCGCCGGAGTCCTCGAAGGCCGTCGGGCAACGACCCACTGGGGCGCGCTGGAGCACCTCTCCGGGTTCGGTGTGACGCCGACGAACGAGCGGGTCGTCGTCGACGGTCACTACGCGACCGCGGCAGGCGTCTCGGCGGGCATCGACATGGCTTTGACCCTGGCCGGTCTGATCGCGGGCGACGACGTGGCGCAGGCCCTCCAACTCCTCATCGAGTACGCGCCGGAGCCGCCCTACAACTCGGGATCCCCGGACTCTGCTCCAGCGGAGGTCGTCGAGAAACTGTTCACGCTGTTCCCGTCCGGCTGACCGGATGGGTTGACGTGGGAGGTACGTTGCGGCGATCCCCCGACGTACCTCAGATTCGACAGCGCGGGCCCGCGTTACGGACGGCGTTGAGCGTCGGAAGCCCCGCGTGCCCGCAGGTCATGCAGCGTGAGGGGCAAGTCGCGTTGGTGCGGCCGGGATACGGCACGAGTGGCTCGTATCCGCAGGCCCGCATCTCGGCCGCTGCGGCCTCCGCGTTGATGACGACCGCGGCTCGGGGGCGGCCGCCGACTCGGGGCGCACAGGGTTCCTCCGCGCTCCGCGTTACTCATCGAACATGGCCCAGACCTGGCCGCCGGGACGCGGGCTGCGGAGCAGGTCTCTGTCCAGCCGCTCGGCATGACGTCGCTCGTCGTCCGGCCCGGCCAGGAACAAGCAGCGGCCGGCTTCGCCGACATGTGGACCGCGATCCAGCACGAGGTCTTCGAGGTGCGCAAGATCCGAGTGATGGTGGACGCGAGCTGCCTGATCACAGGCAACGGCAGCGGATTCCGAACCGGCCCCACGCCGGTGACCAAGCCGCTCTTCGCCAAGGGCGGGGGCGTCTTCATCCTGCGGGGCACCTTCCTCTCGCCATCCGCACGTGCCACGAGATCTGCATCCAGGACCTCAAGGCCCGCATGGAGTGGACGGAAACCAACGACACCCCCTGATCAAGGCCGGTACGCTGCGGTGGCCCTGACCCCGAGGAGCGTGCTGCCGGAGGAGGCGAGTGCCGCAGCCACCCGTGGAAGGGTGTTGCCACCACACGTCGAGGGCGGTGCCTGTCTCCTCGGCCAGCGCCTGCAGAAGCCGGTCCTGGAACGCCTCATCGTGTACGGCGGGGTGAGGCTGCTGCCGCTCGCGGTGGTACCAGTAGCCCCCGGTCGTGAGCGCCTGGAGATCGTCGCTGGAGGCCAGCCACTGCTGTGTCTGGTGACCGAGCTGAAGATCGTCGGGTGCGCCGGGTCCCCCCATCTTCGTGGGCACCCAGCCCGGGTCCACGGCGTTGCTCAGCACGTCGGGGTACAGGCGGGCCACTGCGGCTGTGAGCGTGGTGACGAACAGCTTGCTGTCCGCGTATGACCCGGGCTTCGTGCCGCGCCAGTCCACGCCGTCCGTTGAGGGGCGGCCGTCGAAGTGCGAGCCGCTGCTCAGGTACACCAGGCGGCGCGGCCCGCGCACGAGCGCGGTGAGCAGGTACGGGGCGACGATGTTGACCGGCATGACCGCAGGCCCGCTCCAGACACCGGCGTCGGGTTCGTCCACCAGGGCCACCGGCCCTCCGGGGCAGTGCCGCTGCGCCGACCTGATCGGCTGCAGCGTCATGGGTTTTTCTCGTTGCTCCGCGGCGCGGCCGATGAGTTTGTGGCTCCCGGTCGGTCCAATCTCGTGACACCCCAGGAAAGGACACCGTCATGTCGGAGCTTCTCGTCGATTTCATCACGTCCCTCGACGGATACGCATCGGGAGAGGGATGGCCCGGGTTCTGGGGCCTTGAGGGCCCGGAGTACCTCGCGTGGCTGGGTGAGCAGCCCGAGGCCACCTATCTGATGGGAGCGAACACCTACCGTCTGATGTCGGGCTTCGCCGCGGGCGAGGTCCCTGCTGGCCAGGACGAGTTCAGGCCCGAAGAAGAGGCGTCCGTCGACGAGCTCACGCAAGCGTCCAAGGTGGTGTTCTCCTCCTCACTCGAGGAGCCACTGACGTGGGCCAACTCCACTCTCGTCCGCGACGACGCCGTCGAGGCGGTCCGCGCCATGAAGTCGAGTGGCTCGGGGCTCCTCAGCACGATCGGCAGCCTCAGCCTGTGCCGGTCCCTGCTACGTGCCGGACTCGTCGACCGCTTCCGGGTCGTGATGTTCCCGGTGATCACCGGGGCAACGGGCGAAGAACGCATCTACGACGGCTATCCGGACGTTGCCCTCGAGATGATCGAGCACCGCACCTTCGACGGCCGCACCCAGCTGGTCGAGTACAAGCCCAGCGTGCTCGAGCACCCGCCGCTCGCCGTCCCTGCGTGACGTCCCCCCGTCCCCCCGTCCGCCCGTCCCCCCGTCCGCCCGTCCGGACGACCGCCAGGCCGGCGCCGGCGGGCGCGGTGCAAGACCGCGTGAGCTATCCTCCGCGCATGCGCGGACAGTTCACCGGCTGGCCGGAGCAGGCCATGGACGTCTTGTGGCAGCTCCAGGGCGAACCGACCCACGCGACCCGCGAGCGTTACCGCGCGGACCGCGAACGCCTGGTTCGGCAGCCGATGATCGCCCTGCTCAACGAGGTCGCGGACACCGACCCCCGGTACGAGGACTTCTCCGTCTGGCACTACCGCACCGACTCCTGGTGGTGGCAGCACCAGGGAGCGGTGATCCGGCTCGGCCGCAAGATCGAGATCGGTCTCCGGTTCGATCTGGACGGCCTGCGCATCCAGGGCGCCTGGTGGTATCCCGATCCCGGCCAGGTGGAGATGTTCCGCATGGCCGTGGCCTCCGAGGGGAGCGGCCGCGAACTGTCCGCCATCGTCCAGGACGTGCGGAAGAAGGGCTACGACATCTCCGGGGACGTGATGAAACGCCCCCCGCGCGGCTATCCGGGGGACCACTCCCGTACGGACCTGCTGCGCCACCGTTCGCTGATCGCCGCCCGTCCCCTCGGCTGCGAGGAGTGGCTGCACACCCCCGAAGCGGTCGACCGGGTCCTCTCGGCCGCCGCCGACCTGGACGCCCTGCTGATGTGGCTGGTCCGCCACGTGAAGCGCGCCACCTGACATCACGAGGGCGCTCGCGGCAGAGGAGGAACCGCACCTGGAGGCCTGGGCGGGCAGGGCCTCGTCCGCAGGGAGTCAGCGTTCCGGGTGCCCGAACCACCGGTGCAGGGAGTCGGCAGTCCGTCCTGGGTCGGTGTGAATTTTGTGGGTGCGGCGTCGTTCCGGGCCGCTCGGGCCCAGCAGATGTAGCCGTCGGGGCGTACCAGGAGCGCGTTGACGACGGCTCCGGACACACAAGAGCTGAGCTCGGCAAGATGGACTCAGAGCCAGTCCCGCCGCTTGAAAATCACGTACAAACTTACGCAAACCACCCCCATCAGGCCGATCGCGAAGGGGTACCCGAAGCTCCAGCCCAACTCAGGCATGTTCTCGAAGTTCATGCCGTAAATAGTTCCGACCAGCGTGGGAGCAAACAAAATCGCCGCCCACGACGAGATCTTCTTGATCTCCTCGTTCTGTTCGAACCCCGCCTCCGCCAACGCCCGCATCTCCGCGTTCTGTTGCTGGGTGACGAGGGTGGCGTTCACGGTGAGGATCTCGGTGAGGGCCTGGCGGTAGCCGTCGACGCGTTCGCTGGTGTGGGTGACGTGGTCGGCGACGTCGCGCAGGTAGCGTTGGAGCTCGTCGTCCGTGCCGTACTTGGAGAAGCCGGCCATCAGGCCGTGCAGCATGCCGACCAGGGGGCGGGTGGCGCGCTGGAACTCGACCATCTCGCGGGAGAGTTCGTAGATCCGGCGGGAGACCTCCGGGTCGCCGCGGAAGACCTCGGTCTCGATCTCGTCGATGTCGTTCTGGACGCCCGTCACGACCGGCAGATAGCCGTCGACCACGGCGTCGAGGATGGCGTACAGCACCGCCTCCGGGCCGAGTTTGAGCAGTTCCGGCGTCTCCTCCATACGGCGGCGCACCGCCGACAGGTCGGGGGCCGCGCCGTGCCGGACCGTGATGACGAAGTCGGGGCCCACGAAGACGTGCAGCTCGCCGAAGTCGATCTCCTCCTGCGCGTCGAGGTAGCGGGCCGCCCGCAGGACGACGAAGAGGGTGTCCCCGTAGCGTTCCAGCTTGGGGCGCTGGTGGGCCTCCTTCGCGTCCTCGACGGCGAGCGGGTGCAGGTCGAACTCCGCGGCCAGGGAGTGGAGTTCGCTCTCGGTCGGGCGGGCGAGCCCGATCCACGCCATGCCCGCGGGCTGCTCGCGCAGCGCCCGGTAGGTCTCCGAGAGCGTGGCGGGCGCGAAGACGCGGACGCCGTCGCGGTACAGCGCGGCCTGGACGACGCTGGCGACCTCGCCGGTCTCGGCCGGCTCCGGCCCGGCGGCCGACTTACGCGCGGACGCCGGCTCCGGCGCGGGCGGAGTGCGGCGCCAGACGGACTTCCTGGGGCGCTCGGGCATCGCGACTGCCTCTCCGTCGACTCGGTCGATGCGCTCGATGTGCTCGACGCGCTCTTGCCTGCGTCTGTGTGATCGCGGAGCAGGATATACGGGGCAAACGACCGGAGCGGGACGGAGGCGACCTTCGGATCAGGGTGCGTTGTGGACAGGACCTGTCCTCGATGCCCGCTAGTACTACAGGGCTAGATCTTGATCATCTGGAGTCGTAGCCGCCTTCGGAAATGATGCCGTCGCGCCTCCGCCTGATGCGCGCGCCGCCAGAT
>NZ_JBFAKW010000210.1:0-9579 GCF_040655955.1 Streptomyces sp. NPDC050263
GTACGTCCAGTACGAGGACTTCCGGCCGGCACGCCGAGAGCACGCACCGGACGCCGCTCCTTGACGGGCAAACGTTGCCTGCCGCGGCACTAGACCGTCGCGGATCCATCGTCATCGAGCCGGTCGAGATGGCCTTCTCCGGCACCGCGGCCGCGGCGGAGCAGCAGCAACTCGGGGCGCTCGCGCACGCGCCGGTCTGGGAGGAGGTCGAAGCACGCATTCGCGCCGAGGGCACCTACCTGCCGAGCTTCTACGTCTACCTGGTCGTCGCAGGCGTCATCGGGGCGGTCGGAATCATCACCAACTCCCAGATCCTGATCGTCGCGGCGATGGTCGTAGGACCGGAGTACGGCGCCATCACCAGCGTCGCGCTGAGCATCGACCGCGGCAACGGCACCAGGATCCGGCAGGGCCTGTTCGCCCTGACCGTGGGATTCCTGCTGGCCGTCCTGGTGACCTTCCTGTTCTCGTGGGCGATCCGGGGTCTCGACTTTCAACCCAGGGCGTTCGACCTGGGCTTCAGGCCGGTCTCCACGCTGATCGACGCCCCCAACTTCTTCTCCGTGGTCGTCGCGGTGCTGGCCGGCATCGTCGGGATCATGTCCCTGACCCAGGCCCGGACGAGCGCGCTGCTCGGCGTCTTCATCTCCGTCACCACCATCCCGGCCGCCGCCGACATCGGCGTCTCCTGCGCGTTCTCCAGCTGGCACGAGGCGCGCGGATCCCTGATCCAGCTCCTGCTCAACATCGTGCTGCTGATCCTGGTGGGCGTGCTGATGCTCAGATTCCAACGAGCTGTCTGGCGGAGCATCGGCCGTCGCAGCAGGCGCACGGGCAGCGAGTGACGCCGCCGCCCCCGTCCGGGAGGCAGCACGAGCCCCCGTGCGTCGACCGCCGCCCGCTCCCGCCTGTGGCCCCGGCGGGCGAACCTGCCCGGCGATTGCGCCGACGGGAACGTGTTGCGCTTGACCGGGCCCTTGAGGGGCCGCACGCTCCCGACGGGAGGGCCGGCACCGCGGGCCGCCACCACGTCGGCGTCCGAGGGCGCCGACCGCGGCGGACGAGGAGGCCACGCGTGCGGCAGAGCCGCACCGGACGGCAACTGACCCTCCGTCACGGCGCGCACAGCGCCGTCGTCGTCGAACTGGGCGCGGCCCTTCGGTCGTACGCGGTCGGTGAGCGCACCGTGCTCGACGGATTCGCCGAGCAGGACCGGATCACCGGCGGGCGCGGCCAGATCCTGGTGCCGTGGCCCAACCGGATCCGCGACGGCCGATACCCCTGGGACGGGCAGGAGCTGCAGCTGCCCCTCACCGAGCCGGCCGGCGGCAACGCCATCCACGGTCTGCTCCGGTGGGTCGCGTGGCGGGTCGTGGAGGCGAGCGACCGTCGCGCCGTGCTGGAGGTTCCGCTGTGGCCGCAGCCGGGCTATCCGTTCCACCTCCACGTCCGCGCCGAGTACGCCCTGGGCGAGAGCGGGCTCGAAGTCACCGTCACCGGGCGCAACCTCGACACGAGCGCCGCACCCTACGGCTTCGGCCAGCACCCCTACGTCACCGCGGGCACCGCCGCCGTCGACCAGGCGGTGCTGACCGTCCCCGCACGGACCTGGCTGCGCACCGACGAGCGCGGCCTGCCGGTCGCCGCCGAGCCGGTCGCCGGGACCGCGTACGACCTGCGAACGCCACAGGTCGTCGGTGCGCTCCGGCTGGACACCCCTTTCGGCGACCTCGACCGGGACGCGGACGGGCGGGCCGTGGTGCGCCTGGCCCACCCGTCGGGCGCGTTCGGCACGGACGTATGGCTGGGCGAGGGCGTCGACTACGTACAGCTCTACACCGGCGACACCCTGCCACCGGGGGAGCGCCGTCGCGCGGTCGCCGTCGAGCCGATGACCTGCCCGCCGGACGCCTTCCGCAGCGGCACCGGGCTCGTCGGCCTCGGCCCGGGCGAGCAGCGCACCGTCCGCTGGGGGATCACGCCGTGGGGGGAGTGACGGCGCCGTCACGGTCCCCGGCATGCGCGCGGCACCCGGCGCAGGTCTGACCCGGCGGGCCGGGCAGCCGGCCGGTACGAGCACCCACTCGTCCCACCACCCCGCATCGAAAGGCCACCCGTGACGACGGACCAGGTGCTCATCGGCGTGGGCCTGATCCTGGTCCTGGCCGTCGGATCGCAGGTCCTGGCCGGCCGTCTGCGCGTCCCCGCCCTCATCGTCCTGCTGCCGGTCGGCTTCGCCGCGGGCGCGCTGATCGACGACGTCGGCCCCGAGGAGCTGCTGGGGGCGGCGTTCTCACCGCTGGTGTCGCTGGCCGTGGCCGTCATCCTCTACGACGCGGGCCTCGGGCTGGACCTGGCCAGGCTGAAGGGCCACACCCGCCGCGTCGTCGTCCGGCTGATCTGGATCGGCGTCCTGGTCACCGGGCTGCTCGGCACGCTCCTCGCCGCGCCGCTGCTGGGCATGTCCGCACGGGCGGCCGTCATGATCGGCGCCATCCTCGTGGTCTCGGGACCGACGGTCGTGGGACCGCTGCTGGGCTTCGTGCGACCGAAGGACCGGCTCCAGCGCATCCTGATCTGGGAAGGCTCGCTCATCGACCCGGTCGGCGGTGTTCTGGGAGCACTGGTCTTCCACGCGGTCGTGGCGAGCGCGGGCCACCACCTCGGCGGTGGGACGGCGCAGTTCCTGGCCAGCGTGGGCATCGGAGCGGCCGGAGGAGCGGTGGGGTCGGCTCTGCTGTGGGCGCTGTTGCGGGTGCTGCGACTCAGCGAGGTCCTCGGTACCACGGCGCAGCTTGCCTCGGTGGTCGGCGTGGCGGCGCTCTGCGACGTCCTGCGCGACGACACGGGACTCATCGCCGCCGTGGTGATGGGCCTGGCCGTCGCCAACCTTCCCGGCATGGACGTACCCGCGCGTCGGCCGTTCTTCGAGACCCTGGTCAGCCTGATCCTCGGCCTGCTCTTCATCTCGATCTCGGCCACCGTCACCCCCCACTCGCTGCGCCATGTGTGGCTGCCCGCGCTCGGGCTCGCCGCCTTCCTGGTGCTGGTCGTCAGGCCGCTGGTCGCGGTCGTGTCCACCCTCGGCACCGACCTGACACGCGGCGAGCGGGGCTTCATCGGCTGGATGGCGCCGCGCGGAATCGTCGCGGCCGCCACGGCCTCGACGTTCTCGGCCGGCCTGGTGGCCGAGGGGATCGGCGGCGCGTCGAAGATCCTTCCGGCCGTGTTCGTGGTCATCGTCGCGACCGTGACGCTCTACGGCCTGACCGCCTCGGCGGTCGCCCGGCGCCTGGGCGTCGTGCGCCCGTCCCGCTCGCGGCCCCTGCTGGTCGGCGGCGACCCCTGGGTGGTCGACCTTGGCGTGGCCCTGAAGGCAGCGGGGCTGGAGGTGCTGATGTGGGCGGGGGAAGAGGAACAGCGCGAACGTGTCCGGCAGGCCGGGATCGAGCTCGCGCCCGGTGAGCTGCTGGGCGCCGCCACGGGTGGGGCCGCCGAGCTGGAGGGCATCACGGCGGTGTACCTCCTCACCGCCGAGGACGACTTCAACGCGCTGGCGGCGGTGGTTCTGCGCGGCAGCGTGGAGGGCACGGTCCACCGCCTCAACGCACCGGCCGACAGCCACGGCGTGGTGGCGCCGTTCATCGGCGGCGAGGTTCTGTTCGGCGCGGATCTGACCTGGCCGACGTTCTCCCGCAGGTACGAGGAGGGGGCAGCCGTTCTGGGGCAGCCCGTGGGCGACGCCCTGCGGCCCGGCGACGCCCTGCGGCCCGGCGACGCCCTGCGGCCCGGCGACGCCCTGCGGCCCGGCGGCGATCTGCTGTTCCTCGTACGGCGGGACGGCCGCCTCGATCCGGTCATGGGAGGCAGCACGCCACTGCCCCGGCCGGGGGACACGGCCGTCCTGCTGGCCCCGGGCCGACGGGCTGACGGGAGTCCGCCGGAGTAGCCCGGCCGTCGGCTGTCGACCGTCGACCGTCGACCGTCGACCGTCGGCTGTCGACCGTCGGCCGCCCGGGGCCCGGCGTTTCCCAGTGGGCCCCACCTGGGACCGTGCCCGACACGGCCCGACTCGCCGGTGTCCGCGCACGTCACCCGTATGGACAGTCCGAGTGGCACGACGACGTGCACCGGTGCTTGCTGGTCTTGGCCGCCCGCAGGCCGCCCGCCTGGCGTCCGCGCGAGGCTGCACCGGACGGGGGAAAGGGACCGTCGCCGACGAGGACGCACCGGCTGGGAGAGGAGGCGAGAGACCGCCCATGGAGAGGAAGCTTCAGGCGCTGCGCACTCCACGAGCCGCAGGACTGGTGGGGATCGTCTTCGCCCTGCTGCTCGCCGCGGCCATCGTCCTGATCCGCGTGGCGGTACCGGACGAGCCCAGCAACGTGGGCAACAGCTGGGTCACCGACCCCTCGCGTCGGCGTACCGTACACACGGCGCTCAACCTCATTCCCTTCGCGGGCATCTTCTTCCTGTGGTTCATGGGCGCTGTGCGCGCACGCATCGGAGAAGCCGAGGACCAGTTCTTCGCCATGGTCTTCCTGGGCAGCGGTCTGCTGTTCGTGGCGACTCTTTTCGGGGCCGCGGCGGCGGCCGGCGGCCTACTGGTCACGGTCGAAGCGTCCGGGGCCGGCTCCGAGCTGCAAGGGTGGTCATTCGGCCGTCACGTGACTTACAGCCTCCTGACGACCTACGCGATGCGCATGGCCGCGGTATTCACCTTCTCCACGTCCACCATCGGGCATCGGCTCGGAATCCTTCCGCGCTGGATTTCTCTTCTCGGCTATCTCGTCGCTCTGACGCTGCTTCTCGTGACGGGCAGCATCGCCTGGGCCGAGCTGGTCTTCCCCGTATGGGCACTTGTCGTCAGTTTGCACATTCTCGTGGCCAGTTTCCGGCCGAGTACCGGACCTGTCGGTGCGAGCTGATCAATTCCCCTTCACCCCTGGGTGGGTACGGAATCCCCCGGGCGTCGAATTTCATCGCGCTCGGCCGGCTCGCGGCTTGAACGCGGGAATCCCCGGTCCCTGTGGCAGCAACTCCGTGGTCACGAACGACACCACGACGGCCAGCACGATCACGGGCACCGTCTCGGAGTTGCCCACCATGAGGACGACCAGCACCACCGTGCTGACGGGCAGCCGCAGCGCGGCGGCGCACGCGGCCGCCATACCCGCCGCCATACCGGCTACGACGCCGAGTCCCGGCAGGGGCGACAGCAGGACGCCCACCGCTCCGCCCAGGAACAAGGAGGGGAAGGTCGGACCGCCGCGAAGGCTTCCCAGACAGAGCGCGTACGCGACGCCCTTGAACGCCAGGACCGCCACCAGACTGCCGACCGACCACGCATGGGGGTGCTCGGCGAGTTGCGCCAGGGTGGCCTGGCCGTCCAGGGAGACCTCGGACGGCGAACGGCCGGTGACGACTGCGTAGAGTGCCGCGCAGCCCGCGGCGGCGAGTGCGCAGAGCACCGTGTTGCGCAACGGGCGTGCGGACACGAAGCGCGCCGTGATCCGTCCGCCCACCATGACCCCGTGGACGGCCGCCGCGATGACCACTGCCATCAGCGCCGACCACAGCACGTCCCCGCCGTCGAGGGGAGGCGGAGCGGTCAGTCCGATGTCGAGGCTCCCGGTCTTCAGCCCGGTCCAGTGGTCGAAGCCGGTGAACACGAGGGCGCCGATTCCGCTGGACAGCAGGGCGGGGAGCATCACCGCGAACAACTGCGTTCCGCCGACCCCGGCCACCTCCATGAGCATCACGGCCGCCACGAGCGGATTGCCGAAGATCGCGGAGATGGCTGCCGCGGCGCCTGCGGCACTGAGCAGTGCCGTGCTCGCCTCGGTCGCGGGAGCGCGTACGAGATCCCGGAAGACCAGCGCCAGACCACCGCCGAGGGCGATCAGCGGCGCCTCGGGCCCGAGGACGGCACCCAGCGGGAGGCTGGCCAACGCGGCGAGGAGCACACCGGGAACGGCGGCTTTCGACGCCCCTCCGGAGTGCAGGCCCGCCGCCGGGATGTGTCCTCCTCGGCCCGGAAACCGCAGGACGACCAAGGCGACGACCGCACCGGACAGCAGAGCCGGCGGGAAAGGCCACCACCACGGCGGATCCGTCCAGCCGAGATCGTGCGGCCAGTCCACCCAGATCAGATTCTCCAACTGATGGAGCAGGACGAGAAACCAGAACGCGACCAACGACACCGGGATGCCGATCAAGCCGCAGAACACCAATGCCCGCCGGTACTCGGGCCGACGCAGCATGTTCCTCAACTGGTCGGCCTCTTGGGGCTGGTTTCCCGGCGTGGTCCCAGCCTTTCCGGGCCTCTGCTCGGTGATGGCTCTCTCCTGAGTCTGCTGGGAGGAAATTCGGCCAGTGGCAGCGCGAGATTACCCACCGGATCGGCCGATATCTCTCCGAGCTCCACGGCAATACGTCAAAACCCCTCCGGATGGACGCGCAGTGCAAGGCCTCGTTCGACTACTGGCGGGAGTCAACCCTCCGGGCGATCGCGCCGAGCGACATGAGCAGCGAACACGCCGCCGAATTCTGGGCTCGGCAGCGACTGCTGGAACCGGGGCCGGTCATGGTGTGGCCGACATCGCACCTGTCGACGCGATGCAGGCGCACCGAGAAGTCGGTGCGGCAGTCAGAGACGGCTGTCCGGGCGGGAAGGCATGGGCGCCCTCCCTCCGTTCGTGTGGCCAGGCCGCGCCGGCCGGCCTGGTCGGACGGCTGTGGGACGACCGCGCGGATACCTCGGCGCCGCAGACGCGCCCGGATCGCGCGCGAAGAGTGCGCGCGGTCGGCCAGGACGACGAATGGCCGGGTCTTCACCAAGCTCGGACTCGAACCGTCCGAGGACGACAACCGCCGGATCCTGGCCGTACTCGCCTCCCTGGAAGGCTGACCTCCGATCGCTTCTTGAGTGGATTCAATCGCTTTCGATGCATGTGTGGTCAGTTGTGGTAATTGGGCAGTGGATCGGGTGAGAAGTACTCATCATGTGTAAATGAGTCGACCGATCAAGCTGACAATACTCGGCGGGCTGTTCCTCGCCGGACTGTGCGCCTTGCTGTTCGTGGTGCTTCTTCCGGCACAGAGCCTGGACCGGGTGGAGAAGGTGACCTCGGTGATCGGGGCCCTCGTCGCCATGGTCACGGGTGTGCTCGGGCTGGTGTGTCAGCGGTCGGCCCCGCCGCGGGAGCCGGACACGGGTGTTTTGCGGCCCCTGTCCGCCACGGGACTTGCCAGCGTTACCGTCGGCGGCGATGTGGGCGGTGACGTGTCGACGGAGGTGTCCGGCATCGCGACGTCCCCGGGTGCGGCCGGTCCCGGTGCCGGTCTCGACGCCGCCGCGGGGCCAGGAGCCGCGGTCGTCAGGGGAAACGTCGCCGGACAGGTAAACATCAAGGTCGACGGGCGGGACCAAGGGGCGGATTCATGACCGTCGTCAGGCGCCGCTGGTTCTGGCGGGGCGCCCCCGAGGTCCACGGGGACGTCCGTGACGTCAACACGACGTTCCACCTGCCCCCCAGCCGCGCCCAGCAGCAGGCCGAGGCGGCGGACCAGGCGGTGAAGGAGTTCCGCGCCACGCTCGCCACCGAGCTGCGGACGTACCTGGAGACGGTCGACGATCCGGCGCCGATGGCGGTCCGTTGGAGCCTGCTGCGGGGGAGCGGCGTCGACCGGTGGGTCAACGTCGGCACCCCTCCCGGCGAGGCCGTGTCCGACCTTCGGGACGCCGTCGTCGAGCCACCCGTCGAACTGGACGGTCTCACCGACCCCGCACGGCTGTACGACGCGGTGCCGTCGCACCGGCTGCTGGTCATCGGACCGGCGGGCAGCGGGAAGAGCGTGTTCGCCGCCCGGCTGGCGCAGGGGCTGCTGGGGCGGGCGGACGGCGTCGCTCCGGTGGTGGTGCCGGTCGGCGACTGGGACCCGAAACAGGTCTCGCTGGGAGACTGGCTGGTCAGGTGGCTGCACCAGACATACAGCAAGCTGGGCGGGCCCGCGCCCGTCGGCGACGGCACCCTCGCCCAGTGGCTCATGGCGCAGGGCTGCCTCCTGCCCGTTCTCGACGGGCTCGACGAGATGCACGGGGACTGCCAGGAGGAGGCGTTCGCGGAGCTGAACAGGGAGCCGAGCCGCGCGCTGGTGCTGGCCATGCGGGAGTCGTCCTTCCAACGCCTCACCAAGGACGGGAGCGTGCTGCGGGCGGCGGCCGTCGTCACCCTGCACTCCCTCGAGCCCACGGATGTGGTCGCCTACCTGGCCCGTGCGCCCATGGCGTGGGACACCGTCCTCCAACGGCTCCTCGACGACGACCCGCGGGCGGGATATCTGCGCGGCATCCTGACCAACCCGCTGATGGCCGCCCTGGCCCACCGTGCCTACAGGCCCGGGACGGGCAGGGATCCGGCGGAGCTGCTGGAGGACGGCCGGCTCTCCCAGGCCCCCGCCGTCGAGGACCTTCTACTGGACGGCTTCGTGCCCGCCAACTACTCGACCCGCCCACCCCGGAAGTTCCAGGGCGAGAAGCCCGTCCGGTATCGGTATCGCCCGGAGCAGGCGGAGAGATGGCTCGCCGTCCTGGCGGCGGACATGAACGCCCTCGGCACCCGCGACCTGGCCTGGTGGCGTCTGGCGGACACCGTCCCGCACCACGTCCAGATGCGGTTCTTCATCGCCTTCATGATCGTTTGGGGGGCTGTGTGGGGCGCGGTCAACGGCGCGTTCATCCCGGCGGGCCCGGCCGCCGGGGCCCTGATCGGGGCCGGCATGGGCTCGATGGCCAGCCTGCTCTACCCGTTGATCGCCAGGGAACGGCGGGGGCTCGGCCGGTTCCGGCTGCGCCCCAGAACCGTCGACTTGGAGCGTGCGGTGGCGAGTTGCGGCGCGTACACACCGTGGGGAGCCGTACCGGGGCTGCTGATCGGCGGACTGCGGGCCTCTCTCGTCACTGCCGCGGCGACCTTCGTCGTCATCTTCTTCATCAACGCGTTCTTCACGGCCAGCGACCAGCACGAGGCCAGAACCCCCGCCCACCTGCTGGCCCGCAGCCGCACCATCACGCTGACCTTCTGGCTGGCCGCCTGCGTCGCCGTGTGCGTGGGCGGTCTGTTCCTCGGCGGGCCGGGACTGGGCCCGATCGTGGGGCTGCCCCTGACCCTCGCGGGCACGGCCTGGGGGCGGTGGGTGCTGTTCACCCGACTGTGGCTGTCACTGCGCCGCCGGCTCCCCTGGCGCGTGAACGCCTTCCTGGCCGACGCCGCCCGCCGAGGCGTCCTCCGCCAGGCCGGAGCGGTCTACCAGTTCCGCCACACCCGCCTCCAGGACCGCCTGGCGTCGCGCTACGGGAGCCCGCTCGTGGCCGTCCGTGAAGGGACGGCTGGGGTGTAGGGGGATACGGGCGCGAGGCGGCCGGGTCACGGCGACTTGACCGGGGATCGGCGGCGACCGGGGGACGCGGAACCGCTAAGCCCCCTAGGTGACTGGTGTTAAGCGGGCTTCTCCGAGTTGCCGGTTCAGGGCCGAGGGCGTCACATCGCCTCTGTCCGTCTGCGGTTTGGGCCGTCG
>NZ_JBFAKW010000211.1:0-9463 GCF_040655955.1 Streptomyces sp. NPDC050263
CGTACTGGACGTACTTGGGCTTTCGGCCGGTGCGGCGAGAGTGCGTGCCGGGCGTCGCGACGGGGCGAACGTTGCCTGCCGCGGCACTAGCGTCGTGACATGACGAGCGACACCCCTGCTCCGCTCTCGGAGGCCTCCCTCGCCACGGCTCTCGTCGGCGGATGCGTTGTCCTCGACGGTGGCATGTCGAACCAGCTGGAGTCCGCCGGGCACGACCTGAGCGACGAATTGTGGTCGGCGCGGCTGCTCGCCGAGCGGCCCGAGGCGATCACCGAGGCGCATCTCGCCTACTTCGAGGCGGGTGCGAACGTCGCGATCACCTCCAGTTACCAGGCCACCTTCGAAGGCTTCGCGAAGCGCGGTATCGGTGACCGGGAGGCGGCCCGACTGCTCACCTCGAGCGTGGAACTGGCCCGGGAGGCGGCTCGGCAGGCCCGGGGCAAGGGGGTCGCGCATCCGTTGTGGGTGGCCGCGTCGGTGGGGCCGTACGGGGCGATGCTCGCGGACGGTTCCGAGTACCGGGGTCGCTACGGGCTGAGCGTCGAGGAACTGGCGCGTTTCCACCGTCCCCGGCTGGAGGTCCTGGCTGCCGCCGCGCCCGATGTGTTGGCGTTGGAAACGGTTCCCGACGCCGAAGAGGCAGAGGCGCTGTTGCGTGCGGTGCGCGGTCTCGGTGTGCCGGCCTGGCTGTCGTACTCGATCGCCGGTGACCGTACCCGCGCCGGGCAACCTTTGGCGGAGGCGTTCGCCCTGGCTGCCGACGCGGACGAGGTGATCGCGGTCGGTGTCAACTGCTGTGCCCCCGAGGACGTCGACGCCGCCGTGGCGACCGCGGCACGGGTGACGGGCAAGCCTGTCGTCGTCTACCCGAACAGCGGCGAGGTCTGGGACGCGCAGGCCCGCGCCTGGAACGGCCGTTCCACCTTCACCTTCGAACAGGTCCGAGGCTGGCGGGAGTCGGGAGCCCGGCTGATCGGCGGCTGCTGCCGAGTCGGCCCGGAGGCAGTCGCATCGATCGCCCGGACGCTGACCTCCGTCATGGGCCCGGGTTTTCGCACGATGCAAGTCTCAGAACGGAGCCCGTCCCGCTTTTGAGTGAGAACGGGTTGTGAGAACGGGTTGTGAGAACCGGTCGACGGTCGGGCGGGGTCCGGCGACCGGTTATTGATCATGCTCGCGCAAAGGACCGTTTGTGCGACCGCTCGACGTCGGGGTCGGCGCCGCTCGGGGTGGACCCCCGGTCGCCGGTGCGGCGATGTCCGTCCTGGCGGCGGGCAAGTCTGCGCTGACCGCTCCGCTTCTCCCGGGGCGCGGTGCACAGCTGGGCGGATTTACTAAGGCTGACTGATAAGGTAGCCTTAGTTTATGAACGATGATCTGGACCCTGACGAAGTCGCCTCGGTCCTGCTGGGCGGTCTCAGCGTGCTGGTGCGACGGGTACGTCAAGTACCGATCGACGGCGGACTCACGATGCCCGAGCGGACCGCCCTGTCGCACCTGGAGCGCTCGGGCCCCACCACCTCCTCGGCGCTGGCCCGGGAAGTGCAGATCACGGCACAGGCCATGGGAGCGACACTCAGCGCGCTGCGGGCCCGTGGCCTGGTCGAACGTCGTCCGGATCCGAACGACGGCAGGCGCGTGGTGCTGACGGTGACCGAAGCCGGTCTGCAGGCGCTGAAGAACAAGCGCAACGCGCGGGCCGAACTCATCGCCCGGGCCCTGACCAGCGGCAAGTTCACCCCCACGGAGCTGGAGCAACTCGCAGCGGCCGCGCCGCTGCTGGAGCGGCTGGCCCAGAACATCTGACGCCGACGGAACCATGAGGACGCAAGCCGATGACGGATCCTCCCAAGACGCGCGCCCCGGGCCGCTCGGCCGGTGACCGGTACAAGTGGACGGCGCTGACGAACACGACCGCGGCGGTCTTCATGTCCGCGCTGGACGGCTCCATCGTGCTGATCGCGCTGCCGGCGATCTTCCGCGGCGTGCACCTGGACCCGCTGGCCCCGGGCAACATCGCCTACCTGCTGTGGATGATCATGGGGTACCGGCTGGTGCAGGCCGTCCTGGTGGTCACGGTGGGTCGGCTGGGAGACATGTACGGCCGGGTCCGGATCTACAACTCCGGGTTCGCGGTCTTCACCTTCGCGTCGATCCTGCTGTCCTTCGACCCCTTCGACGGCGGCCACGGAGCGATGTGGCTGATCGCCTGGCGGGTGGTGCAGGCCGTCGGCGGGTCGATGCTGGCCGCGAACTCGGCCGCGATCCTCACCGACGCCTTCCCCAAGGAGCAGCGCGGCTTCGCCCTGGGCATCAACCAGGTCGCCGGCCTGGCCGGAATGTTCCTCGGCCTGGTCGCCGGAGGGCTGCTGTCGGCCTGGGACTGGCGGGCGGTGTTCTGGGTGAACGTGCCTGTCGGCGTGTTCTTCACGCTGTGGGCCTACCGCACCCTGCGTGAGACCGGCAAACGCGGCGGCGGCCGGATCGACTGGTGGGGCAACATAACCTTCGCGGTGGGTCTCAGCGCGGTCCTGATCGCGGTCACCTTCGGCCTGCAGCCCTACGGCGGGCACACCATGGGCTGGACCAACCCGCTGGTCGACGGGCTGATCGCCGGCGGGCTGGTTCTCCTGGCAGCGTTCGTCGCCATCGAGAACCGCGTCTCCGCACCGATGATCCAACTGGGTCTCTTTCGCCTGCGGGCCTTCACTTTCGGCAATCTGGCGGGCCTGGGCATCTCGATCGGTCGCGGCGGGATGCAGTTCGTGCTGATCATCTGGTTGCAGGGCATATGGCTTCCGCTCCACGGCTACGACTACAGCGACACGCCGCTGTGGGCCGGCATCTTCATGCTGCCGCTGACCGCGGGCTTCCTCGCGGCGGGCCCGGTGTCCGGGTACCTGTCCGACCGGCTCGGTTCCCGGGGGCTGGCCACTGGCGGTGCGGTGCTGTTCGGCGCCAGCTTCCTGGGCCTGATGCTTCTGCCGATCAACTTCAGCTACTGGATCTTCGCCGTGCTGATCGCGCTCAATGGGATCGCCAGCGGCATGTTCGCCTCCCCCAACTCCTCCTCGATCATGGGCAGCGTGCCCGCGCAGCTGCGCGGTGTCGCCTCCGGCATGCGCGCCACCTTCCAGAACTCCGGCACCGCCGTCTCCATCGGCGTGTTCTTCTCCCTCGTGATCGCCGGTCTGGCCCACAGCCTCCCGCGCACCCTCACCACCGGCCTGCGAGAGCAGGGCGTAGCGGCCCACGTCGCCACCCAGGTCGGCGGCCTGCCCCCAGTCTCGTCCCTGTTCGCCGCCCAACTGGGCGTCAACCCGATCAAGCACCTGCTCCAGCCCAGCGGCGCCCTGACCCACCTGACGGCGGTGCAGCAACAGACCCTGACCGGACGCCGATTCTTCCCGACCCTGATCTCCGGGCCTTTCCACTCCGGCCTGGTCATCGTGTTCGCCTTCGGCGCCACCCTCGCCTTCCTCGCCGCGCTCGCCTCCCTTCTGCGCGGCAACAGCCTCACGGCCAAGACCCCCGGACCACCAACAGCCGCTACCGGCACCACCCTTGCAGCTGCGACCGACGACGGGGCAGAGACGACGCGCGCGGAGACCAGCATGCGCCCTGATCCCGGCGACTGGCCGATATCCACAGGAGAAACACCCCCATGGCACTGACAGCGATCGACCGCACGCCCGCGCTCGTCGTGATCGACCTGCAAGAGGGCATCGTGGCGGCCCACACCGACAGCCGGACGACTGCCGCCGTCAAGCAGGCGACCCACCTGACCGCCGAGTTCCGGCGACACGGCCTGTCCGTGATCCTGGTCAACGTCACAGGACGGGCGCCGGGACGCACCGAAGCCCAGCGGTTCGGGAGCAGCGCCGCACTTCCGGCCGGCTGGGCCGACCTCATCGACGAACTCGACGTCCAGCCGACCGACCACCTGATCACCAAGCGGCGGCGCAGCGCATTCCACGACACCGGACTCGACACCCTCCTGCGGGACCTGGGCGCCACCCAGATCGTGCTCGCCGGAATCGCGACCGGCTCAGGTGTCGAGTCGACCGCACGCTCTGCCTCCGACTACGGCTACCACGTCGTCCTGGCCACCGACGCCATGAGCGACCCTGATGCCGACGCCCACCGCCACAGCATCGAACGCGTCTTCCCGAAACTCGGCGAGACCGCCACCGCCACCGAAATCATCGACATGATCGAGGCAACGCGATGACTCTGCTGGGCCGCATCCTGAACAACCGCAGAGCAGGCGAGACCCACGCGGCGTGGAATCTGCCCAATTTGCAAGGCCCCGAACTGCTGACCCTCACCAGTCGGCACTTCGGCGACGGCGACTCCATTCCGCTGGAGCACTGCCTGAAGAACATCGGCGGCGACAACCTGTCCCCCCACCTGGCCTGGACCCCGCCGCCGGCCGGCACCGCCCAACTCCTCCTGGTCATCGAAGACATCGACGTCCCCCTTGCCAAGCCCGCCGTGCACTGCATGACCCTGATCGATCCGGCAGTCGGACACCTGGAGCCCGGTGCCCTCGACGCACGACAGCCGCCCACCGGAGTGCAGTTGCTTCGGTCCACCATCGGGCGCGGATACCACGGTCCCGGGCCCGTCAAAGGCCACGGGCCACACCGCTACACCTTCCAGTTGTTCGCCCTGGCGACCCCCGTGGACAGCACCCCTGGCACAACGCCAGTGGCCCGGGTACGGCCCCGCGCCCTCCTGCCCGCCACCACCTCACCCGTCCTCGCCCGCGGCCGACTGACCGGCACCTTCGAACGCTGACACCGGTCCCCGGGCCCCCACACAAGCGGCGTGCCCGGGGCTGAGGAGATCCGGGCGCCCAGGTGAGCTCGGCTCATTACCCTGAACACCAGCTCACCTACCGCCCTTTCACAGCTTCAAGATCATCCCATGGCGTGCGGCGCGACGGCCGGGGCGGTAGCCCCACGGCCGTCACCGACGACACCCCGGCGGCGACGGACGCGGACCGGCGTGCGGTCGCTGCTGCGGCCGGCACCTCGCACAGCCGGCACCTCGCACGGCCGGCACCTCGCACGCGGCGTTCCTCTGCGACGAGCAACCGGCGGCTTTCCGTGAACCCCAGCAGCAGCCGCATCCGGTGTGCTAGGGCCTGTGTGGAGTTGTGATCAAGGCTGTGATCCGAGGTGCCGGATCCAGAGGAGGCCGGCGCATAATTCGAGTCCGGCCTGGTAGCTTTCAGGCTTTTTGTCGTAGCGGACGGCGAGACCGCGCCAGTCCTTGATCTTGTTGATGGTGCGTTCGACGCTGTTGCGGAGCTTGTACAACTGCTTGTCCCAGGTGACGGGCCGTCCGCCGCGTGAGCCGCGGTTCTTGCGGTGGGCGGCCTGATCCCTCTTCTCGGGGATGACCGCTTTGATCCCACGTTTGCGCAGGTGGGAACGGTTCTGGCGGGACGAGTACGCCTTATCGCCCGCGACTGCGTCCGGCCGGGTGCGGGGCCGGCCGACCGGGCCGGGGACGCGGATCCCGTTCAGGACGGGGATGAACTGCGGACTGTCCCCGGCCTGCCCCGCAGTGATCTTCAGCGAGAGGGGCAGGCATTGCGGCACACAGGACAGGTGGGTCTTCGTGGTCAGTCCGCCGCGGGAGCGCCCCAGGTCGGCGGCGGCGAGTCGGGCCCTGCGGCGACGCCTCACGCGTCGTCGCTCTTCCCGCTCCGGGTCCGATTGCCCGTCTTGTTCCTGGCCGGCGCCCCTTTTTCCGCGGCGGCCTTCTCCAACGCGTCCAGGGTCTCGGGCTCCACGATCATCCCGGCAGCATCGTGATGGGCCCGGACTGTGGTCGAGTCCACGCTGACCAGCGACAAGTCCACCAGGCCCCGCTTCGCCGCCTCGGCGATCGCACCCTGGAACACCGCGGTGAACACCCCGGCATCCCGCCACTGCCGAAACCGGCCGTAAACGGTGGACCAGTGCCCGAACCGTTCGGGCAACTCCCGCCATTTCGCCCCGTTCCTGAACCGCCACACGACGCCCTCGAAGTGCGCCCGCAGGTTCTCCGGGTACGGCCCGTACTCACCGACCGGCAGGAACGGGGAGACGAACTCCCACTCAGCATCCGAAAGTTGAGGTCGAGACACCCCACCGTTCTACTCCAGGGCCCCCGGATTTCCCAGACCGGGGCCCCGCGAGATCACAACTCCACACAGGCCCTAATCGACCATGATCGTTCTCACCGGGATTTCCTGTACCGCAACTGCTCACACCCGGAGGAGTCGGGCCGCCTCGCCGTCCGTACGGTGCTGGGCAGACCGCTCCCCCGACGTACCGGGGCGAACACCTGTTGCTGGGCTCGCACATGGTGGTGCGGGACTCGGTCGCGGGAACGGGAAGGGGTTCCTCGGCCTCAAGGTGAAGCTATCGGTCGGCTACGACAACGGCTCCCGCGCCACGGGCACGCTTCACCACCGGCAAGGGGCACGCGTCGCAATCGGTCGAGGGACACGCTCTGGCGGAAAGCACGCTCCTCCGCCGCCAGTCGACCCGACGGTCAGCGACCCTGCACTCCCCCGGCCCGGCGCAGCCGACGCACCGCCGATCTCAGCTCTGTGCCGCGCACGGTTCTGGCGAACAGCGGGTTCGATGTCGCCGTCTCGCCGACGGATTCGCCCGCGAGGGGGCCTTCCGCCTCCGCCGTCCACAGGGCCAGCTCGCGATCACGCAGACCGTATGCGGTATATGGCATACGGTCGACCCCCTGCCGAATACTGCCTCCCTCATACGGTCCGCTGTCGACCTCGCCGAAGACCCGCACCGGATGCGCTGCGTCCCAGGCTTCCCAGCCGGGATCGCCCGTCGCGACGAACCGTGTCCACGCCCCGTGCATCGCGTCGGCGAGCCCCTGCGGCGCGCCGTCCCCCGCGAGCTTTGCGGACTCGGGCGTCTCGCCGGTGTCGAAGACGAAGCCGAGTTCGAGGGCGTGGCAGGCCCCGAGGTCCGGCCGGAGCGAGGGCCAGGCGAATTCGTACACGTACGACGCCCCGGGACGGGCGTCGGCCAGCCGGTGCAACGGGAGCCGCAGCAGGTTGTCGGTGACCATCTGGCCGACGATCTCCGCGGTGCGGGCCTCGGGGTGCAGGGCCCGGTAGCCGCGCGGCACCTCGTGGCCGCAGTGGCAGCGGGCCATCGCGCCGGCGAGAGCGACGGGCCCCAGCCGGTCGACGTGTTCCAGCAGGCCGCCCGGGACGAGCCAGAGCCGGTACTCGTCGCGGGTCCAGCCCAGGAGGAGGTCGATGCCGGGTGCCGCATCCCCGTCGACGAGGGCCTCCAGGGGGTCGCGTGGGACGAGATCGCCGTCGACGACGATGCCGAAGGCGGGACCGCCCAGGACAGGGCTGCCGAGCCTGCCGACGTCGGCCTGGGTACGCAGCAGCAGGCCCCGGTCGACGGCGGCGAAGGCCTCGGCGGTGGCGGGGATCTTCAGCCGGGCCGCCATGCGGCGCACCATGCGCCGGACCTTGTCCCGCTCGAAGGCCTCCGGCGGCCCGCTCTGCAGGACGGCCCGCCGGAACAGCCCCTGCGCCTGTGGGGCCGCGATCAGCGCACCGACGCTGATGGCTCCGGCGGACTGTCCGGCCAGGGTGACCCTGTCAGGGTCGCCGCCGAAGGCCCCGATCGAACGGTGGACCCATTCCAGCGCGGCGAGCTGGTCGCGCAGCCCGGGGTTGGCGGGGGCGTCCGGGAACAGTGCGTAGCCCTCTACGCCCAGTCGGTAGTTGATCGACACGAAAACTGTTCCCTCACGGGCGAAGCCACCTCCGTCGTACACAGGGACTGCTGAGGAACCCCTGGTCAGGGCACCACCGTGCAGCCACACAAGGACCGGCAGCCGCGCGCCCGGACCAGGCTCGGGCGTCCAGACATTCAGGTTGAGACAGTCGTCGCCGGGCACGACGGGGTCCGACAGATACGGGGCGAAGGCGTCCGAGTACGGCGGTTTCGGCGGCGTCGGACCGAAGGCGCCCGCATCGCGCACCCCGCCCCAGGGCTCGGGCGGCACGGGCGGCCGGAAGCGGCGGGGCCCGAAGGGTGGTGCCGCGTACGGGATTCCCCGGAAGACGGCGACGCCATGCTCGTATCTTCCGCGTACGGACCCGTAGGGGGTCCTGACGACGGGATCGGGGTCGGGCTCCGCCTGGCCCTCGCCCACGGGATTCGTCTGGTCTGCCGCCATCTGCTCACCAGCCCTTCGCCGCGCTCGCGCACCGGTAACACCAGAGCACCACAACAGCGCACGGTATTCCGATGCACGAGCCTCTGGCAGGGCTATTCGGCGTACATCAGGGTGCCGAAACCGAGCTGGTCGCAGCCGCCGCTGGTGGACCCGTAATCCCCGCCGCCGCCCTCAGGGGCGACGGAGAGGCACATCTGGGAGATGTACTTGTCGTCCGGACAGAGGCGCCGGTGTAGTGGTGGTGCACCATCGCCCACACCGGGCGGACCTGCCCGCGGGACGAGGCGGAGATGACGGTGTCCAGGCTGAGGCCTGGGACACGAAGGGCAAACCCCGGCTACGGCAGGGTGGTCGGCGTCCGGCGGTCGAGGTCGACGTGCCCTCGAGCTCGTGCGATGTCCCCCGACCGGCCGTCCATGAAGGCCCGTCGGGTTGGCCGTGGAACCCGCGGCCGAACCACAGCGCGGGCAGCAGTGGCGCGGCGACGGCCGGACGGTGCTCGGCCTGGTGGAACGCGACGAGAAGGGTGCACGCAAGGCGGCGGTCGTGGATGTCGACGCGAGTGCGCCGCTCACCCTGGGTGTGACGGTCGTCGGGGTGGAAGCTCGTTTCTGGTATCTGCGCGACGGCGTGCGCATACCGGTCGGTCCGCCGCTGGACGCCGGCCGACTGTCGGACGACCACGGGGAGCGGCTGCGCTTCACCGGCGCGCTGGCGGAAATCCATGTCCAAGACTTGGTCGACGCGTCCTTCACTGCGAACTTCCAGGACTTCCAGGACTTCCAGGACTTCCGCGACTTCCGCGACTTCCGGAACTTCCGGAACTTCCGGAACTTCCGGAACTTCCGGCTGAGGTGCACGTCTCCACAGAGCCACCCACGCCGATCGCCGAATTCCCGTACCGGCTACCGGCTCGGCAAGCCGCCGCACCCCGTGCGGCGGTCGGCGGCCGCCTCCACGGCTCACCGCCGCATCGGTTCCGCGGGTCCGCCGCCACCCGGAAACAGCCCGCCGCACCGGTCCCCCGGACAGAGCCGGCACGTCCGCGTCCGGTCGTCCCATGTGTTCGGAGTTTCGAAAGTTCCGGCGTTCATGATCTCGCGTTTCCCGGTGTCTTCACGTCACGCTGAGGCACACCTAGTGCCGCGGCAGGCAACGTTCGCCCCGTCGCGACGCCCGGCACGCACTCTCGCCGCACCGGCCGAAAGCCCAAGTACGTCCAGTACGAGGA
>NZ_JBFAKW010000212.1:0-8978 GCF_040655955.1 Streptomyces sp. NPDC050263
AGTGCGTGCCGGGCGTCGCGACGCCGCGGAGATCCATCAGAAGCCCCCTAGGGGCTCCTCGAAGCGGTGCGCTCGGCGGGGGCGATTGCCCCGCCGGGCGCACGCCTGTGAGACTTGCCGTATGAGCAGCCACCACGGTTACGGGGGACGGCGCGGTCAGGCCGAACGGGACGCGATCACCGTCGAGATCGGATACGCGTTGTTCAGCGCGGCGTTCGCGGCGGCGGTGCTCTTCGGGGCGCTCGCGGGACCGGCGCTGCTGTTCGAACTGCCGCACATGGCCGAGAAGTTGTCGCTGCGCGCGGGACTCGCGCTCGCGCCCGTGCTGTTCCTGGCCCGGGTGATCTCCGTACTGCTCCGCTTCCGCACGGACGCACGCCTCCGTGCCGAGCCCCGCCTCCGTACGGACCCTCAGCCCAACCAGCCCGGCCGGACCAACCCCGACTCGTAGGCCAGCACGACCAGTTGGGCCCGGTCCCGCGCGCCCAGCTTCACCATGGTGCGGCTGACGTGGGTCTTGGCGGTGAGCGGGCTGACGACCAGTCGGCGGGCGATCTCGTCGTTGGACAGACCGATTCCGACCAGCGCCATCACCTCCCGCTCCCGCTCCGTGAGCCGGCCCAACGCGTCGCCCGTCGCGGGCTCCTTGGAGCGGGCGGCGAACTCGGCGATGAGGCGGCGCGTCACCCCGGGCGAGAGGAGCGCGTCGCCGGCGACCACCGCCCGTACGGCGCGCAGGAGTTCGTCCGGCTCGGTGTCCTTGACCAGAAAGCCGGAAGCGCCCGAGCGGATCGCCTCGAAGACGTACTCGTCGAGTTCGAAGGTGGTGAGCATGACCACCCTGACCTGCGCGAGCGCCTCGTCGCCGGTGATCCGGCGGGTGGCGGCGAGTCCGTCGAGGAGAGGCATCCGGATGTCCATCAGGACGACGTCCGGGCGCAGTTCACGCACCGCGCGCACCGCTTCCCGCCCGTCGGCGGCCTCCCCGGCCACCTCGATGTCCGGCTGCGCGTCTAGCAGCGCCCTGAACCCCGCGCGGACCAACGACTGGTCGTCTGCGAGCAGTACGCGGATCACCGGTCGTCCTCCTCGGCCTCGGCCTTCACCGGCAGTACGGCGAGCACCCGGAAGCCGCCGTCGGGCCGCGGGCCCGCCTCGATCGTGCCACCCAGAGCCGCGGCCCGCTCCCGCATTCCGGCGAGACCGTTGCCGCTGCCGCCCGCGTCGGCGCCGGTCGCCGGTCCGTCGTCGTCGATCCGCAGCCGTAGCGTCGCGCCGGCCGGCTCGAGCCGCACGCGCGCGTGGCGCGAGCCCGAGTGCCGTACGACGTTGGTGAGGGCCTCCTGGACGATACGGAACGCGGCGAGGTCCGTGTGCGGCGGCAACCGCGGCGGCAAGCCGGTCACATCGACCGTGAGGCCCGCGCGCGCCGCCTGTTCCACCAGCTCGGGCAGCCGGTCCAGGCCGGGGGCGGGCGCACGCGGCACGTCCCCGGGCGCGCGGAGGGTGTCGAGCACCTGGCGCACCTCGCCGAGCGCTTCCTTGCTGGCGGACTTGATGGTGGTGAGCGCGGTGCGCGCCTGCTCCGGGTCGGCGTCGAGCAGCGCCAGGCCGACGCCCGCCTGCACGTTGACGACCGAGAGGCTGTGGGCGAGGACGTCGTGCAGTTCACGGGCGATGCGCAGCCGCTCCTCGTCGGCGCGCCGCCGGGCGGCCTGAGCGCGTTCGGCCCGCTCACGGGCCCACTGCTCGTGCCGGCTCCGGGCCAGCTCCGCGATCGCCACGATCGCCAGGACCCATCCGGCGACGACGATCTCCTGCCCGAACGGGGCAGGGTCGTCGCCGGCGGGCGGCAGCCACCGGTACAGCCAGTGCGCGACCAGCAGATGCACGGCCCACAGCATCCCCAGGGCCGTCCAGGCGGCGCGGCGGTGTCCGGCGACGACGGCGGCGAAGCAGGCCACCGCCACGGTCAGGAAGACCGGCCCGTAGGCGTAGCCGGCGCCGAGGTAGATCGCGGCTGCGGCCGCGGTGCCGAACACCACGGCCACCGGTCGCCGTCGCCGCCACAGCAGCAGCCCGGAGGCGACGACGAGCAGCACGCGCGCGAAGACGTCGAGCGAGGCCCGCTCGCCCTCCTGCGCGTGGGACGCGAAGGTCGAGCCGACGAGCACGAACACGGTGATCAGCACGGTGGAACCCCAGGGCCATCGCGCCGCGTCGGGCTCCGCCCCCTCCCAGCGGCGCAGCCGGGGCGGTGGCCCGTGCCGCCACCACTGCCCCGGGCCGCCGCGCCCGCGCACCTGCTCTTCGTCCATGTCCGCCACGCTAGACGCCGCCACCCCCGCCGGACGTCCGCCGGACGAGGTGATCAGCGCTGCTCCCCCGGAAGTACGCGCCGCACTCGCCCGCGTCCATCGCCTCCACCACCGCGCGGCACCCCCGACCAGTGGGCTCCCTCGCCGGACAGGCCCTGGCGCAGACCCGCCTCGTGGGCGAGTCGGGTGACCGCGTGCCGGAAGAACGGCTCGCGGTCCTCCACGAGCCGGTTGAACTGGCCGAACAGTTCGAAGCCGACCAGTCCGTACAGCTGGGCCCAGGCGGCGATGAGTGCGGCGACCGCTCCCGGCGGGAGGTCGGGCGCGAGATCCGACGCCATCCGCACCGCCTCGGGCACCAGCTCGTCCGTGAGGAGCGGCACCTCCAGCGCGTGTGCCTGGTGTGCGTCGCGGACGATGTCGATGAGGAGGAGACCGACGCGGGCGGCGGCCCGGACGGTCGTCGCGGGCGCGCGGTAACCGGGCACCGGCGAGCCGTAGATCAGCGCGTATTCGTGCGGATGCGCCAGCGCCCAGCCGCGCACCGCCTCGCCGACCGCGACCCAGCGGTCGACGGGAGCGGCGTCGGCGACGGCCGCGTGCGCGGTCTCCGCGCTCTCGCCGAGCGAGTCGTAGGCGTCGATGATGAGTGCGGTGAGCAGGTCGTCACGGCTCGGGAAGTACCGGTACAGCGCGGAGGAGGCCATGCCGAGCTCACGGGCCACGGCCCGCAGCGAGAGTTTGGCCGCGCCCTCGGAGGCGAGCTGTCTGCCGGCCTCCTCCTTGATGGCGGTGGTGACTTCGATCCTGGCTCGGGCGCGCGCCCCACGAACGGTGCTGCTCATGGTGGTCAGTGTCCCACGAGACCGGATCAGTGCACACAATCAAGAGCGGCGAACAAAAAAGAGAGCACCGCTCTTGCTTTTGATCGCCGCTCTCGGGCAGACTCGACCCGAGCGAGAGCAGTGCTCACACTTTCGCCCAGGAACTCGCCCGGAAACAGGAGGCAGTACCCATGTCCACCCAAGCCCACGTGCAGAAACCCGGCTGGTTCACCGTCAACGTCCTCAACCGCGCAGTGGCCTGGCTGACCCGACGCGGGCTCAGCGTGTGGGGCTCCCGGGTCCTGGCGGTCCGTGGCCGCAAGAGCGGCGAGTGGCGCACCACCCCCGTCAACCTGCTGACGGTCGACGGGCAGCAGTACCTGATCGCGCCGCGCGGTCACGTCCAGTGGACGCACAACATGCGCGCGGCGGGCGGCGGCGAACTCCACCTCGGCAAGCACGTGGAGGAGTTCACGGCGATCGAGATCGCGGACGACGACAAGACGCCGTTGCTGCGCGCCTACCTCAAGCGCTGGAAGGCCGAGGTCGGCGTCTTCTTCAACGGGGTCGGCCCCGACTCCCCCGACGCCGAGATGCGCCGGATCGCCCCTGACCACCCGGTGTTCCGGATCACCGTCACCGGCCGACGGTGATCACGGGCACGCACCTCCGGTCAGGAACCGCTCTCCTCGGCCTCCGGCGCGGGCGCCGTCGCCGACACCTGGGGCGTCTGACGCCGGTCCATCGCGGTCAGCGCCCGCTGGGCCATCGGATGTGTGCGCACGAGCTCGCCCAGGGTCGTCCGGCCGCGCGTGATGTCGGTGAACGCCCGCCAGGCCGGGCGGAAACCGGTGAGGGCCGCGTGGAAGAGCCCGGGCCGGCGCTCGAAGACGGTGAGCAGCCGCTTGCCGACGCTCATCTCCACACCGAGGCCCGCCTTGATCGCGAAGGCGTAGTTCAGCGCCTGGCGTCGGGCGTCCACCGCGTCGTGCGCCTCGGCGATCCGGACCGCCCACTCACCGGCGAGCCGGCCCGAGCGCAGGGCGAAGGAGATGCCCTCGCGGGTCCACGGCTCCAGCAGACCCGCCGCGTCCCCGCAGACCAGCACCCGACCGCGCGAGAGCGGTGAGTCGTCCGCGCGGCAGCGGGTCAGATGGCCGGACGAGATGCTCGGCTCGAACCCGGCCAGGCCGAGCCGCCCGATGAAGTCCTCCAGGTACCGCTTGGTGGCCGCGCCTTCGCCGCGCGCCGAGATCACGCCCACGGTCAGCGTGTCTCCCTTGGGGAAGACCCAGCCGTAACTGCCGGGCATCGGCCCCCAGTCGATGAGGACGCGCCCCTTCCAGTCCTCGGCGACCGTCTCCGGCACCGGGATCTCCGCCTCCAGGCCGAGATCCACCTGGTCGAGCTTCACGCCGACATGCGCCCCTATCCGGCTCGCGCTGCCGTCGGAGCCGACCACCGCCCGCGCGAGCACCGTCTCGCCGCCCTGGAGGAGGACCGCGACCGTGCGCCGGTCCGGCACCGCCGAGCCGTGCTGCTCGACCCGCTGCACGGTGACGCCCGTGCGCAGCTCGGCGCCCGCCTTCTGGGCGTGCTCGACGAGCTGCTGGTCGAACTCGGGCCGGTTGATCAGCCCGAACAGCATCTGCCGGGAGCGGCGGGTGCGGGTGAAGCGCCCGTTGTTGGAGAAGGTGATCGCGTGCACGCGATCACGGAAGGGCAGCTCGAAGCCTGGCGGCAGCGCATCGCGCGAGGGTCCGATGATGCCGCCGCCGCACGTCTTGTAGCGGGGCAGCTCCGCCTTCTCGAGCAGCAGTACGCGCCGCCCCGTGACCGCCGCCGCGTAGGCGGCCGAGGCCCCCGCGGGTCCCGCGCCCACCACGACGACATCCCACACCTGCCGCACGTCGTCCGCCGAAGAGTTCTCGCTGCTCACGATGGTCTACTGCTCCCGATCAAGCCGCCTGCCGCACCTGTCCCCCGCATCCTACGGCGGAGATCGTCACGGTCCGATGACAGTCCGCTGTGGGAGGATCGGCGGCGTGCGCGCGACCACATCCCGGCAGCGCGTACGCTCGCACGGTCCCCCGAACGGACCAGTGCCACCCCGTACAACGTCGCACCCACAAGGAGCGTGCCCATGTCGTCGAATCCGGTCGCCGAGACCGTCGCCTCCCTGATGCCCAGGGCCCGGGCGGAACTCACCGAGCTGGTGGCGTTCAAGTCGGTGGCGGACTTCGACCAGTTCCCCAGGAGCGAGAGCGAGGCGGCCGCCGACTGGGTCGCGGACGCGCTGCGCGCCGAGGGCTTCGAGGACGTGGCCCTGCTCGACACGCCCGACGGCACCCAGTCGGTCTACGGCTACCTGCCCGGCCCGGCCGGCGCCAGGACGGTCCTGCTCTACGCCCACTACGACGTGCAGCCGCCGCTGGACGAAGCCGCCTGGACCAGCCCGCCCTTCGAGCTGACCGAGCGCGACGGCCGCTGGTACGGCCGCGGCAGCGCCGACTGCAAGGGCGGCGTCATCATGCACCTGCTCGCGCTGCGCGCCCTGAAGGCGAACGGCGGCGTCCCGGTCAACGTCAAGGTGATCGCCGAGGGCTCCGAGGAGCAGGGCACGGGCGGTCTGGAGCGGTACGCGGAGGAACACCCCGAGCTGCTCACGGCCGACACGATCGTCATCGGCGACGCGGGCAACTTCCGGGTCGGGCTGCCGACGGTCACGTCCACCCTGCGGGGCATGACCATGATGCGGGTGCGAATCGACACCCTGGAGGGCAACCTGCACTCCGGCCAGTTCGGCGGGGCCGCTCCCGACGCGCTGGGCGCGCTGATCCGCGTCCTGGACTCGCTGCGCGCCGAGGACGGTTCCACGACCGTCGACGGCCTCACCGCCGACTGCCGCTGGGAAGGCCTGAAGTACGACGAGGCGCAGTTCCGCCAGGACGCCAAGGTGCTGGACGGCGTGGGCCTGATCGGCTCCGGCACGGTGGCCGACCGCATCTGGGCGCGCCCGGCCGTGACCGTCCTCGGCATCGACTGCCCGCCGGTCGTCGGCGCCACGCCGTCGGTGCAGGCGAGCGCCCGCGCGCTGATCAGCCTGCGGGTGCCGCCGGGCATGGACGCGGCCGCGGCCACGAAGCTGCTCGAGGCCCATCTGGAGGCGCACACGCCGTGGGGCGCGCGCGTGAGCACCGAGCAGATCGGCCAGGGCCAGCCGTTCAGCGCGGACACCACCAGCCCGGCGTACGCGGCGATGGCCGAGGCGATGGCGGTGGCCTACCCCGGCCAGGAGATGCAGTACGCGGGTCAGGGCGGCTCCATCCCGCTGTGCAACACGCTGGCCGCGCTCTACCCGCGCGCGGAGATCCTCCTCATCGGCCTCAGCGAGCCGGAGGCGCAGATCCACGCGGTCGACGAGAGCGTGTCCCCGCAGGAGCTGGAGCGGCTGTCGGTGGCGGAGGCGCTGTTCCTGCGCAACTACGCGGCGAACTGAGCCGCGCCGCCCGCCTCGGACGGTGACGATGCAGGAGCGCCGCACCGCCCACCGGGCCGTCGCCCGTTCCCTCGGCCTGCTGAGCGACGCCGAACTCACCGCCCTGGTGGACTCCGGTGTGCTCATGGGCGCCGGGATCGGCGGCCAGGTGCGGCGGGTGGAGGTGGCCGGGCGGCCGGTCTTCGTGAAGCGGATCCGGTTGACGGACGCCGAGCGGCGGCCCGAACACGCGAGGTCCACCGCGAACGTCTTCGACATGCCGTCCTTCTGCCACTACGGCATAGGGGACGTCGGCAGCCCCGGCTTCGGGGCGTGGCGGGAGCTGGCCGTGAACACGATGACCACGCAGTGGGTGCTGTCCGGCCGGTTCCCGGGCTTCCCGCTGACGTACCACTGGCGGGTGCTGCCCGACGGGCCCCGGCCGCTCCCGGCGCAACTGGCCGACGTGGACCGGGCGGTGGCGTACTGGGACGGCGGCCCGGGCCTGCACGCGCGCGTGGAGGGGCTGCGCTCGGCGTCGGCGAGCCTGACGCTGTTCCTGGAGTACGTCCCGTCCACCCTGCACGACTGGCTGGGCGCCCGGCTGCGGACCGACGGCGCGGACGCCGCGTGCGCCCTGGTGGAGCGGGAGTTGCCGGCCCTGACGGGCTTCCTCCGGGACCGGGGGCTGCTGCACTTCGACGTCCACTTCCGCAACGTCCTCACCGACGGCCGGCGTCTGTACCTCGCCGATCACGGACTGGCGCTCGCCGCCGGGTTCCGGCTCACGCCGCCGGAGCGGGCGTTCCTCGACCGGCACCGCGACTACGACCGTGCCTACACCAGCGGCTACTTGGCGAGGTGGCTGGTCACCGACCTGTACGGGTACCGGGGTGAGGAGCGCGAGGCCTTCCTGCGCGCGTGCGCCGAAGGCCTGCGCCCCGAGGCCGTCCCGGACGGCGCCGCCGCCCTCGTCGGCCGGCATGCCCCGGTCGGCGTCGTGATGGAGGAGTTCGAGCGACGGTTCCGGGAGGAGAGCCGGTCCATCCCCTTCCCGGCGGAGACGGTGCGCCCGCTCCTCCCCTGGTAGCCACGGCGCTCGTGGCGGCGCTCACCCGCGCGGGACGCCCGCCTCCAGGTAGAGCGCGGCCCCGCGCTCGCGGGCCCGCAGCGCGCAGCGCAGCCGCTCGTAGCGGACCGGCGGCAGGAGATCGGCCGCCTCCTCCTCCGTGACGAAGCGCCAGGCCCTCAGTTCGGGGCCGGGCAGCAGCAGCCCCGCCACGGCCGCGGAGTCGAGCCGGCCGCCGTCGAAGAGCAGCCGCAGTCCGCCGTAGGCGGGAGCCACCGGGCGCTCCCAGTCGACGACCAGGAGCCTGGGCACGTCCGCGAGCCGGATCCCGGTCTCCTCCTCCACCTCGCGCACGCCCGCGCGCGCGGGCGCCTCGCCGGGCTCCACCACGCCGCCCGGGAACTCCCAGCCGGGCTTGTACGTCGGGTCGACGAGCAGCACCCGGTCCTGCTCGTCGAAGAGCAGCACCCCGGCGGCCACCGTCTCCGCGGTGGGCTCGGGGGTCTGCACGATGTCGCACGCGGACACGGCCCCGCTGCCGACGGCCTCGGCGATCCGGACGGCCGTCTGCTGCGGGGTGAGGGCTCCGTTGTCGACGGGGTGGGCGTCGGCGGTGAGCCAGGAGGCGAGGGCGGCGTGGTACGGCTCGATGTGGTCGTAGGACCACTGACGGATCCGCATCTCGCCGTCGGGGAGGTCCAAAGGGACCTCCCGGTTGGCTATTCGCTCGCGCAGGATCGTTTCCGCCGGAGCGAGGAGGACGTGCCGGACGGCGATGCGGCGGGCGGCGAAACCGCCGAAGATCTCGTCGCGGTACTCCTGGCGCAGCAGGGTCATGGGGACGACGAGGGTGCCGCCCAGCTCGGCGAGGAGCGCGGCGGCCGTGTCGATCACGAGCCGGCGCCAGATCGGCAGATCCTGGAAGTCGCCGACCTCTGCCAGGCGCTTGGCCGGCAGCAGGTACGGGAGCGCTCCGCCGATGACCTCGGGGTCGAAGAGCGTGCTGTTCGGGATCAGGTCGATCAATTCCCGTGCGGTGGTTGTCTTCCCCGCACCGAACGCGCCGTTGATCCAGACGACGGTCACAGTTCCCCCTCTTCTGTTGGCCCCCTGTGGCTTGCCCGCTCCACCCTGCCACGGAAACCAGTTCCCGTTGAGGGCGCAGAGACGCCGTGGCGCCGGCACCCCTGGGCGGGGGGGGGCCCCCCACCGCCGGCGGAACGAGAGCCCCCACGCGCGGGCGCCCCAGGCGCCCCGGGAGAACCAACAAGACGGGGCGGGCGACCAGC
>NZ_JBFAKW010000213.1:0-8957 GCF_040655955.1 Streptomyces sp. NPDC050263
AAGCGAGAGGAGCACCCCGGGCGCGCGGCGTGCTCCTCTCGCTTGTGCGCGAGGCGTCACGCCAGCCGCCACCTCGCCCGTTTTGCGACGGTTGATACCGAACGGTTGCATCGACAAGGCCAGTTGACCCTGCAACCGGCCACTGACCTGCGGGTTTCCCGAGTTGCCACGCTTTTCGGGGTGAGGCCCGACGCGCACGCGCGCGTAGGGGGCTCAAACTGGCGCCAGATAGCGCCTCCTTGCTGGACTCGACGGACGCCGTCTCCAGGATCGCCGAGGCGATGGACCAGGCGTGGCACGAGCTGCTCGCCACGGACTGGCCGCAACTGCGCGCGATCTGTGAGCGCGATGTCGTGCACCGGGTGGGTGTGATCGGCGAACACGGATGGGTCACGACCATCGAGAGCCTGCACCCGAGCATCGCCTGGCGCGCCGGCGGTATCGAGATCGGCCACTTCCCCCAAGTCGGAACAGTCCGCCTCGCCGGCGACGGGCTCCTGCTGATCCCTTCGGTCTTCGTCGCGAATATCGCCGCCCAGCTGGAAGACCCCTGGCCCAGGACCTTGGGCTATCGTGCCCGCGGCACCGCCGCCCTGTGGGGCGAACAGGGGAGCGTCCCCCGACCGGACGCGCTGACCGCTCTGGTCGGCCGGTCCCGAGCCCGGCTGCTGGTGGCGCTGGACGCCCCGGCCAGTACCAGCCACCTCGCCCGAAGCCTCGCCATGGCACCCGGCGCGGTAGGAGACCACCTCGCCATCCTGCGAGGCGCGGGGATGCTCGTCCGCGCCCGGTCCGGACGGTCGGTGCTCTACCGGCGCACCCCGCTCGGCGAGGCACTGGTCGCCGGTTCGGGCTGAAGGCTCAGATCAGCACAGCAGCTCTACGACCAGCAGCTCGTCCGACTCCCAGGCGTCATGCCTCATGTGCCTCTGCACTGCTCATACCTATGACCTGCAACAGAGCTTGACAGCCCTAGATAACCAACGACCTCGACGACCCCCGCGCCCTCATCGCCGTCTCCGCCACCAGCAACCGGTCCAAGGCCGACCAGGACCCCGCCACCTGGCAGCCACCCGCCCAGGACTACCGCTGCACGTACGCCACCGACTGGACCGCCGTGAAAATCCGCTGGAGGCTTGCCGTGGACCCTGCCGAACAGGCCGTGCTCACCGAACTCCTCGACGACTGCCCGGACACGGTCATCGAAGTCGTCCGAGCCCGCTGACTTCAGCAGCCGACCCGGGCGCAGCTGGTGATCTTTTCCGCCTGAGAATCGTTGGACGGGGGTGAAACTGTCGCCGAAAGCCATGCCCGGGGTGGAGCACTATGCCGAGACGGCAGCCGAGAGCGCCTGCCACCTCGCCGATATCGCGGGGCCGGAGAGCTGGAGCCCGGCGGCCGCGGACGACGCCCTGGACGCGATCGACACCCTCGCCGGGGCACTGTCCGCGCTCGGACCGGACATCGCGGCCACCCTCGCGCCGGTGACGGCTGCCACCACCCGTGCCCGCCGGCAGCTCGGACTCGGCGACGACGAAGGTGCGGCGGCCACGGTGGAAGTGCCGGCTCGGCATTCCGCACAGCGTTCCCGGCGGCGGGGGCTGGGGCCCGGATTCAAAGGGATCCGTACGGATAGCTGACCACAGGGCGCGCAAGGCCGTTGGTCAGGACACAAGGAGCGTACGACTGCTCCGGCCTGCATCACCGAAGCAGCAATGCAGTGGGCGCCCTCACCGCAGCGGCCTGCGCACCAGACTGGTAGAGGGATACCTCACCTATTCGATTCGAAGCTGCCGACCCGGGCTCGGACTTGCTGCGTCATCGTGGGATCCGGCAATAGTCCTCAACGGGCAGGTTCAGTATGAACACCGTGTTGTACCGCCGCCGGATATCGCTCACGCTCGCAGCCGGAGGCTCGCACAGGAACCGGTAGGCGTTGGCCGGTTGCTCAGGCTCGGGGACCAATGAGCCTGGCAGGTCCCAGGTAAGGGCGTGCCCGGCGCGGGTCAGCTCGCCCTGTCTGCCCTCGCTGGCGATGTCGTGGGTGAAGGGGATCCCGGACAGGACCTGCTCCCCCGCATCGAGGATCCGGGTAACGGTCTCGGCCGGCGGCAGCGGGGAACTGTAGTAGGCCTTCAGACGCATCCAGCATGACACGCGGTAGGCGGATCTCACCGGAGTGAACAGATCCCAGCTGGCCATGCCTCGGGTGTAGTGGTCCTCAACGACCAGGAGACGCAACACCAGCGGTGTGCTCTCCGCGTAGGCGTGGGCGATGGCACGCAGCCGGGCCTCAGTGTCCCGCCGAGCCTGACGGGCGGTATCACTGTCTGCGAGCTGGTGGGCTGTGCGGCGGCTGGTCGAGCCGAGAAGCGTCCACACGCGGGCTACAACATTAAATGCGGCGAGAAGCGGCCAGGTCACTGTCCGCAGCACGAGAATCTTCACCGGGCGCCGGGTCAAGAGGACCGCTCTTTGGGCTGTGTGCTGGAGGGCATGAGCCTGGCTTGCAGGAGCGAGGCGCCCGTCGTGGCGGCGGATTGAACGGCCACCCACACGACGGCCTCCCACGGGCTGGGGGGAGAGTCCACGAGGTGTCCTGTGGTCATCGTGGCCCACACGTAGACACTGATGATGATCGCTAAGTGGTTGCCGCGGACTTCGGCCAGTCTGAGGCCGGCCCACAGGGCGAACGGCTGGAAGGCAATGCCTGCGGCGTTGACAGCCCAGTAATAGGGGACTCCCGCGAGGGGGTTGCGTGCACTGTCGGCTTCGGTGGCGCCGTCGATCAGCGTGTACATGCGGCGAAACAGCCACCAGGCGACGAGTGTGGCCGCAGCAGTCACGACCGTCGTTTTCGCGGCCCGCACCAGATAGGTCATGAACACGATCATCTTCCCGTCGGCTGGTCGCCTGCTATCCGTACAGCTACTCAATTGGGGAAGGCGTCCTGGGGCGCCGCATCGTACGGCGCCCCAGAACTCGCAGCCGGCTGTTACTGAGCGAGGGCGTCCTCGAACGCCTGCGCGTAGTGAGCCGTTCCGGAGATCTTGGGGTGGAACGACTTCATCGAGTTCGGCTTTGTGTCAGCCCTGGAGTGCCCGGTGAGGACGATGCCGTGGATCGTCTCCGTGTCTCCGCAGATCGCCTCCCCGGCGAACGCAGCCCGCGGGTCGGCGAACACCGCGTACGAGCCGGCGTCACTGACAGCTCCCTTCATCTCGGTGGCGACGACGTCGCCCATCTCGTTGAGCCACGGCGCCTCCTCTGTACCGATGCCGGGCACGCACGAGCCGCTCTTTTCCAGGAGCCTGGGGTAGCCCATGAGAACGATCTTGGCGTTGGGTGCCTGCTCATGCAGTGCGTTGAGGGTCTTTGCCAGGAGGGGCCGGATGACTTTGTTTGCCCATGCCGGCAGCCAGTTCTTCAGCGCGGGTGTGTCGTTGTCGTACTCGCTCCCGGTGTCGGGGTTGCGGGCCTTGATCGACCCGTTCTGGCACAACTCGGTGACGGTCATGATGCACTTTTTGATGACGTCGGCGAACGCCATGTCGTTGCCGCCGATAGCCAGGGCCACCATGGTGGTGTGCTGGTCCAGGTAGCCCTGCTTGATCTGTGGCAGTTCCCCGGAGTCTGGTGTGACGCTGAGGATGTTGTAGTGGCGGGCGCCGGAGCAGGCAACGAACTGGAAGTCCATCCTGGCGCTCCAGGAGTCCGCCAGCTCCCCGACGGAGAGCTGTTCGCCGGGCAGTACAGCGCGGCGGGACCAGGCGTGCCGGGAGCGGTGGCAGGTGTTCTTCGTCTTCTCACCCGACACCTTGCTGTAGTAGTCGGACTCCGGGTAGTAGTCCTCGCCGTTCGGGTCGGAGGCTCCTTCACCGGAGGCGTAGGAGTCGCCCATTCCGACCACCATGTGGTTCGGTTTGCCAGGAAGGGGCTGGAAGGCGACCGCGTCCCACGCGATGTCCTCGTCGGCGGTGCCGTCCTCGGTGGCGTTGGTGAGGGTGACCGTTGGTGTGCCGGTAAAGCGGAAGGCGCCGAGGCTGACCCACCGGTTGGCGCGCTGTTCGACGATCCTCAGCTTGCTGGTGGTGTCAGCGCCGCCGATCACATACGCCGCTTGCCGGGTGTGGGCTCCCGTATCCGGCAGATGCACCAGTACGCGGGCCCATTCGATGTTCTGGTCGAGGGTCCAGGTGCCCTTGATGGTCATCAGCCCGGAGTCCCCGCCGAGATGCTGTGTGTCCCGGGTGTGAGCAAACCAGAAGTGGCCGCCCTGCCCGCCGCCGACCTGTTGCAGGTCTCCCTTGGCCTGGTATGGGCCCAGGCCGGGCCCGGTCGCTGACGAGTCGGCGTTGAACGTGAACTGGAAGTGCCCGGCGTCGGTGCCGCTTGACCCGCATTCGCTGTAGGTGTCGGTGTTGTCGGGCACGGATTCCACGATCAGCGCCCCAGCGGGGGCTGCGCTGCACTTCGGAGTGCCGTACTCCAACCGGTACCCGCGGCCCGGTTCCGCACGTGGCGTGACGTACTTGATGTTCTCGTTGCCGCAGTCGGTGGCGCAGTTCTGTTTCCAGGTCACGTTCGACCCGCGCCACCAGTACTGCTTGTAGCACTCTGCGTCGGGGCAGTCCGGCGGGCTGGCGGCATTGCAGTTGTTGGCGGCGTTGCAGAATGCGTCCAGTGGTGGCTTGATCAGGTCGCGCTGCGCCGGGTTGATCCACCAGGCGGGCCGGAACCCGACGGTGGAGTATCCGGATTCGCCGGGCCAGTCCTGCCGTCCCTCTGTGGAGTAGGAGTAGCCGGTGTCCATGGACCAGGCGGACCAGCCCATTACCTTCTCCTCGTAGGGCCAGTCCTGGGGCTTCGCGGCGTCGCGCGGGTCGGTCATGAACGGATGCCTCGACGGGGGGTAGAACGGGTTCGCGGGGTTGTTGTACCAACCCAGACCCCACGCCTTGCCGTCACCCTGGTTCGGGTTGAAGCCGAGGTTGTAGTTCCACAGGGCGGCGAACCAGTTCTCCGGTTTGGACGCGTCGTCGTTGTTGACGGTGATTGTCTGCCCTGCGGTGTGCACCTCGTTCCACTTGTCGGCGAGGATGTACATCGAGGCTGCGATGTTGGCTGCGTAGTCAAGGGCGACGGCCCGCTGCTTTGTCGGGGGGAGGCTGGTCTCGCCGGCCTTCTCGTGGCCTGCCAGGCGCATGCCGTCGGTGACTTGGCCGACGCCGTAGCCGCAGTCGGAGTTCTCCCAGTGGATCTTCCAGTACTCCTCGGTCGTGTCCCCCTTATGCCCGTAGAACCCGGCGATCGCCGCCAGCGGGTTGCCCATCTGTCCGGGAATGGACCCGGATTCGGCCTGCCACAGGTTCGATTCCTGGGCGAGCACACCCAGCAGCACCTGGGCGGGGATGCGTCCGCCGCCCTTCAGTGTGGGGGGAGGGAACAGGCCCTGTGGGTCCACGGTTCCCAGTCCGGCCTGGGCGCGCCAGCCTCCCTGCTTGAGCCACGTGGCGCGCAGTTCGCCGCGGATCGCCATGTCGACGGCCCACTCCACCTGGTTCGGTGTCGGCTGCAAGGCGAGTGCTTTGACGTCGTTGCGGGGGATGGAACACCAGCGGTCGGTGTCCACGGGATTGTTCGCCCGCTCGTCGTCAGTGACTGCAGCCCGCCCACTCTGGTCTGATGGGCGCTTGCCGGCAGCTTGGAGGGCGGGTGAGAAGGACTCCTTCCCCCTGGCGCTGGTCGTGTCCGACACCGCCTGGGCGATCTTCTCACCCGTAGTGGGAGCGGTACTCGTAATGGTCAGCGGCGCGGCACCCTGATCTGTGGGGTCCTGGGACCTGGGCGCTTCGGGGGATGGTTCGGCTTTGGTGAAGCCCTTCCCCGCGTTCTTGATGTGGTCCAGGCCCGCGCGCACGCCCGAGGTGAGAACCGGGTCGACAGCCAGACGGCCGTGGCTGGATATCTCGGCATCCGCCGCTACATTCAGGCGGGTTACGGCACTGCCCGTGAGGCGGGTGTTCTCCGCGTGTCCGGTGAGGAACACCCGGCCCCCGGTACCTTGTTTGAGGGCGAGGTCTCCGACTTTGCCAGACGCCAGCGTCGACGGTTTTCCGTGCTCGGTCCACAGTTTCGCGCTGGTGGTGTCACCCTTGCGATCCAGGAACGCCACCCCGTCACGTGTGGGTCGGATCTGGTACGGCACGTTGTCCGCCTTGGCCAGAACGCGGGCCTGGCCGGAGGGATCGAGGTGGACGATGTGTCGTCCCCGTGCGGCGACAGCACCGTCCTTGACGGGCACAGCTGCTGTCACCTGGCCGGCCACGGAGGTATCCGCCGTGGTCTTCCCGTCGTTGGTCACCGTGACGAGGCGGGTGGTGGAGTCGCGGAATGCAGTGAAGACCGCGGTGCGGGTCTGCGGGTTGCAGGATGGGGTGAAGTAGGCGAGGGACGCGGTGAACGATAGCTTCGTCACCCGTCCGGTCTTGATATCGATAACGGCGGTGAACGCGCCGCCCTGCATCAAGTCTGGTTTGTTGCTGAACGTGCGCGGCGCGTAGACGGCGGCCACGTGTTCTCTGTCCATCACGCACGCGTTGCCGATCCACGTGTCCGCTGGCATGCCCGGCTCGGCGAGCGTAGCGAGCGTCCGCCACGCATAGGCATCCTTGCTGTCAGCGACAAGAATCTTCAGCCCACCGGAATCCGCCGCAGTGGTCACGGCCCGGTCGGGCGACGTCTTCCAGTCGTTGCCGAGCTTCTTGCCTGGGTCCGTCACCTGCGCTGACGGTTCGTGAGCTGAGACGGGGCCGTTGGGGTCGGATATCGGTCTGGGATCTGGTACGGCGGACGCCGTCGGCATGGTTTGTGTGAGGCCGGCCAGCATCAGGCAGACTGCGAGGCCTGAACTGGTGGCACGGACCCGTCTGAGCACTCTCAAAGAACGCCTCCTCGGCGCTGGTTGACTGGTGGAGGGGCCTCGGCAGCCTCGGCATCGGCAGAGCAGGGGCCTGCCAGGGCCCGCCTGACGCACCTCGACCGGTTCCGCAGCACGGCTCAGCCCTCCAGGGCAGCACTGGCCTTCGCTCTGATCGCGGTGTGAAGGACCTTGCGCTTAGCAAGTCCGGTACTGCCGTAGCTGATCTGCATACGATGTTCGCTGGCAGGCGTCATGCATGTCCCGAGCCGCTCAGCAGGACCAAGTCAGACGGCTGTTGACTGCGCCACCTCGGACGTCCGATGACGCTTCGGGCCTGGAGGATTGCAGTAGCGGCTATCTGAATGGGCCGGCAGGACAGCGGTGGCGGTAAGGGCCCTGCAACGCATATCCACTCAGACCTGGGATGCGCCTCTGCTAAGGCGGGCTGAAGCACGGAGATGAAGCCCCCCCAGCAGACCCGCAGAGGGAAAGGGGCTGTGACGGCAGCCAAGGGATTCAGGCGGCTTACATGAAAAAATGGAGCGAGGTATTCTCCTTGCCCTTCCCGCTTCGGGAAACCCCGGAAGTGCTCACCCCGCAGTGCTCAACATCAGCCCTCCCCACGAAAATTAGGACGTCCGGAGAACGGGTCGCCCACCCCTTTCCCGCCGAGCGCCTGATCACTGTAGGCACGAAACGACGACCCGTCATGCCTACAGGCATGGACATGGCAAGAAGCAGTCCCTACTTGCGCGCTATCCGGAAAGCCGGCCCACCAGCCCGTGGCCTGTGATGTTCTTGTGAAGCGGAATCGCTTGATGGCAGAAAGCGCATTCAGTGATTGACCAGATCTGCTCTCAGAACAGCACAGCGATTTCCCCACTCCCCACTCCGAAGGATTGACGGCCGCGCTCGTCCTGCGCGGCCCGGGCGTGCAACCCCGGCGGGCCCGCCCCATTGCCACGAAGCCAACCAGCGCGCACACCAAGATGGGACCCAGCACCATCGCCCAGGTGAACAGGCCTTGCCGCTCCCAGACCACGCGGCAGGCGACGGTCCCGTCCCACGCGGCAGAAGTCCCCCTGCCGCACACCGAAATCCCAACCCGCCGCAAAGAAGAAGCCATTCCGCTTCTGGCATTTGTCAGACCAGTAGGCAACCGTCACAGGATTCCCGCAGGTTACCCCCGGTTAGTCCTGTGATTCAGTCACGCCACCCACTAGCGAGAAGCAGCCAAGGGCGATCAATGGGTACACATCAGGCGCCCCGTCTGCATACGGTCTGGACCGACGCAACGGCCAGCGATCATTCAAGCGTCAATCACTACGGGGGCGCTTCCAGGAGGCCCGGGGGTCAGCCTGCGATTCACCCCCCGAGGAGGGAAGAGTGATGAGAAAGAGACATGCCTTGACAGCGTTCTTGACAACGGCGTTACTCGGAGTGGGGCTCACCACCCCGGCGCACGCCGCAACGTCCGAGGACGCTGCAGGCCTGAACCTCTACGACAACGCGGCGTGCCAGGGGAACTGGGCGGCGTCAAAGTTCAAGCTCCACCTTTGGTACAACTCGGGCCAGGGTGGATCTTTCCGCAATATCGGGTACAGCGTGTACGACTTCAACGCCCTGCGCCCCGGCGACGGGCACGCACATGCATTGAAGTACTGCCTCTTCGGGGCGAGTTCCCCCTGGCCGGGCTCGGGTCAGAACATCAAGAACAACGCAGCGTCACGGCAGCTGTAGTTCTTGATCATGCTGGTCGTGTCATGTCGTCGCGGCGGCGGTGACGTTGTTCCAGCGGCGGTGTGCTGCGGCCGCGCGGTGCTGGTGTTCGCGGCGCCAGGCAGACCAGTGCAGCAGGTGATCGCGGTCATGGCGGGGCGAGGGCAGCACGGTGGCCCGCAGCAGGCGGAGTAGTTCGCGGGCGCTGGCCGGGACGAGTCGGCCGCGGGTGGCCTGGGCGGTGGTGCGCAGACGGGTGACAGTGAGGACGGCGGCGGCGAGCATGCCGATGAACGTCCAGCGCATCCAGGAGTTC
>NZ_JBFAKW010000214.1:0-8339 GCF_040655955.1 Streptomyces sp. NPDC050263
ACCACAGGCCCCCTCGACCGGACCCGCCGCAGCAGCAGACTCGAACGGCTCAGCTACCGACTCTCCGCCTGAACGAATTGCGCAGCAGAGTCATGACGTGGCCCAAAGCGTCGGATCTGGTGCAGCAGGATGAGGCGCAAGGAGAGCGGGCCCGACGCAAGCTGAAGCGCCTCGGCGAGGAGTGGCGCAGGCGCGAGAACAGCTGCCAGGAGTTTTCGTGAGTGCGCCGTCCGACCGATCGCAGGAGCCGCTGATGACGTTGCGTGCCGCGGTCATCTTGATGCTGGGCACGCAGATCGCCGTGGCCGCCGGCGTGCTGACCGTGCTGGCAGGGAACGCATGGGCTGTCGCGGTACTGGCTGCTGGGGGCGCCTTCGCCGGCACTGTGGCCTTCGCCCGGTCCGTGATCGGCTGAACCGGCCCGGGTGAGCAGGTCGCCCGGGTCGACGCTGTGGTCACAGCGAAGTACGCAGGTTGCGGCGGGTGGTGACCAGGCTTCGCCGTCGCCGCCGCGTGTGCTGGGCGCGCCCGTGCGCTGTACCCCGAGCTGGTCGCGGACGTGAAGCTAGTGAAGCAGGTCCGTGCCAACTACTCGGCGGCGCTGGCGATGGTGGCCGGGCCTCAGCTCTTCCTCGGCGCCTGAGCGTTTTGCAGCGCTCGGCGTGGGGCGGGCGGCGGGTCCCCGCGCCCATGGGCCATGGCCTCGGCCCTGGCTGGCTCGTCGACGCCGTCGGCGACGAAGTCCTACCGCTACCTCGCCAAGGACGCCGAGGACCTACGACCGGTGCAGCAGCGCAGTCCGGCGCTCCAGGTAAGCCAGGCGGCTTTCGGTCGTGGAGCGGCGGGAGTTGTGGTGCTCGGCGTCGTTGAGGAGTCCTACCAGGTCCGCGACCAGCAGCTGGTGTGTCCGATTCGACAGCCTTCACTACGGCTTTCCGCGGAGCGCGGCCAGGCGCTCCATCTCGTCGATGCCGTCGTTGCAGCACTTTCCGCACACCAGCCGCCTGCGCTTGGGTTGCTCGGGCAGCCGTACGTCGAACGGCGCGCGGTCCTCGGTCTTGTCGCGCAGGTCGTAGTCACAGTCCGCGCAGACCAGGCGGGCGGCGCGGGCCTGCTTCTTCGACCAGGAGGGCCACTCCGCCGACAGGACAAGTCTTGCGATGGCCATCCCCTCGGCACGGGGTTGGAAAACGGTGAAGTCCCATCGCGTGGCGTCCTCGGGGATGTCGGCGATCACCTGCTCCAGCGACGGCATCCACGGCACCAGGTGGCCCAGGTCCTTGCGCAGGATGCGAACCTCCTCGCCCTCGCGCATGGCCTTGCTGTAGGCGCTGGCGAGCGGGAACCGGAAGGCCGTCACGATGCTGTGCGGGACCTGGAGAAGGCCCAGGTCGGCGGACAGGTCGGCAGCCGTGGCCTTCCACTCGCCGCAGTTGACCTCCCGCCACAGTGCCAGGCCGTCGGCGTTCAGCCTGCCAGACGCGTTGATCGTGCCGACGATCCGCCGCTGCGCGGCCCGGACCCCCGGGGCGGCCGCTACCGTCATCTCCCACTCCTTGCTCTCACCGGCACCCTGTTCACGGCACCGTCCGCGCTGGTCAACGAGCAAGCCCCCTCGAAGACCCGGTGGCGGCCGGGACCGGTGCCGCCCATGCTGGAAGAGGAGGCGATCGGCATGGGGAAGAACAGCGGAAAGAGCAGCGGCACCGGCGGACGCCGGACGTCCATGACCCCGCAGGCGGCCTCACGGGTGCAGTCCGCCGGCGCGAAGAACCCCGGCGGCCGGACCGCGCAGACCGGGTTCCCGGCCCGCGCGCAGTCCGCCGCGGCAAAAGGCTCGCGCGCCGCCGGGAAGTAACCCCCACGCACCAGCGGCAGGACGAGCGGGACGCAATCATCGACGGCGGCGCGACACCGCTCTGCCCTTCGCGTGGCCCACCACGCACATCACCTTCGCGTCTGTACTCAGCGAGGGGGCTCGAGCAGGTCCACCGTGGCCAGGCCGGTTTCGCCGTTGACGAGTTGTAGGGCGACTTCGGCGCGCGCGGCAAGATCGAGCGGATCTAGCCCCTCGGTGTAGGAGGCGTGGACGATTCGGTCGAGGCCAGCGCCCAGGAGCGGTGCGGCTGTACGCAGGGAGGCATCCAGGGCTACCCCCTGAGTGGCGCCGCCGTGGAGGATGATGTTGCGGGTGCGGTAGAGGCGGCGCATGGCGATGCGGAACGCGTGGTTGACCTCTGTGAGCTGTGTGCTGGGATTTTGCACGAGTGAGGCCATGCGCTGCGCAGCTGCTGTGTCGGTGTACCGCAAGTCGAGTGCTTCTGGCCCTCCAGCGCGCAGAGCGTCGGCGACAAGCCGGGCGCGTTCGCGATTGGTGGTGCAGGCCGCGATAGCTTCGGAGAGGGCATCGGGCTGCGGGGGCTGATGGCGGTGGGCCAGCGTGGTCAGCTCGGCCCGGGGCCAGGAGCAGGCGATGATCGTGGCCATCCGGTCGGCCGCGACGGCCTTCCCGGACCGTTCTCCGTCACCTCGGGGGTCGTCGGGGTGGACAAGAAGGGACTCCACTGCCGCCCAGCCGCCGGCGACAGCAGGCGCCAGGGCGCCGCGGTTGCTGACAGCAGCGAGCTCGAGGGCGTCATCGATGCGCTCTCGGCTGTCGACCTTGTAGAGGTGCCCCTCATGGACGAGCGAGAGTACGTCAACACCGCGGGCTGGAGGTTCGAGCGGGACGGGGGTGTCGTATCCGGCGACCCAGATGAACGGCAGCGGTAGTACGCCTCCACGGCGGCCGCGAAGGAATTCCGAGCGGGCGGTCATGCGGTCCAGGAGCTGGCGGGCCTGGTCAGCCGCACCGAGGGGATCGAGCGCCTGCAGCTGGTAGACGAACCCTCCGCCGGTCCGGAAGCCGGCAGTGTCGTGGCCGTGCTCACGCAGCCAGGCGCCGACCTTGCCCTTGTCGAGCCAGTTCGGCAGCGGCTCGGCGAGATCGCGATGGGGCACCTTGTCGAGAGCCACCAGGACGTCGAACGTCCGCGGGCGAGCGCAGGCGAGTTCTGCAGCGCTCTCAGCAATGTCGGTGGCCGTCACTCGGGCGGTCTTGAGGCCGCGTGCCCAGTTCCTCAGGTGGAGACCGCTGTAGCCGAGGTCTAGCAGGTGGGCGGCCACAGTCCGGGAAAAACGCTCGGGCTTGACCCGCTCTGCTTCCTCAACGGCGATCGCTGTCACCCACCGGTCCAGGTAGCCGGGGCGCAGATGCCCGATGACCTCCTTCAGCCGGCGCCGCTCCGGGCTCGGGTCGGGAAGTGACTTGTTGAGCAGGTTCGTGATCTCCCTGCGGAGGTCTTTGTCTCCGAGACCGGCGTCCCGGCCAAGGATCGCCTTGAGCTGATGACGCTGCCAGTCGCACGCAGAAGACGAGAGCACGTTGTGGGCCTGCAGTGGCCGGCCTCCCACAGCTCCTCCAGTGCGAGAACCGAGCCTATGTCCCACAGGCGGCGGGGCCAGGGCGTACGCTCATCAGCGAAGAAGTCGGACATACGCGCGAGGACGTGACGTGCGTAGGAGTCCTGGACTGCGGTGGAGGCCATTGGGGCACACTATCGGAGCCTGACCAGCGGAAACCGGCAAATCGCGCGCTCCGTGCTACACTCGTTGCAGACTTGAAGGGGCACTCGCCATTTATGGCCACTGCCCCTCTTTTCTTTTGGCCCGTACGCCTGTCGGCGTGCGGGCCAACATACTTTTCTGCCAGGGACGGACGACACCGTGACCGGTTCACTCGGACGGGTTCTGTAGGTCAAGCCCGGAGGGGACAGGTGAGCGGGAGGACGCGTTCGGTCAGCTGTCCGGTGAGCTGGGCATCGGTGAGGGCGGCGTCGGTGAGCCAGTCCGCTGCGGTCAGCTGGTCGAGCAGGTGCTGCAGTTCGCCGGAGGCGACCGGGACCCAGGTGGTGAGAGCGGTCAGGGCGATGCCCTGGCCGCCGGGACCGAGGCGCCCCGAGGGGTTGGTCTGGGTGGCCAGCGTCAGGGCGAGCAGCCGGGTGCCGGCGTTGGCCTTGGCCTTGCGGAGCTTCTTGTCCGAGATGACCTTCTGGGCCCAGCCGGAGAGCTTGGGCCGCATCTTCTTGCCGAAGATGAACGGGGCCGCCTTGTCCTCGTGGGGTGCCAGGGAGGGGACGGTGATCGGGGTGGGGTTCTCCGGCCGGGAGGCGAGCAGGTCCTCGGCGGTGCCGGGCAGGGTGAGCCAGCCGCAGCCGGTCAGCTTCTCGACCAGGTCCTGCGGGTCGGTCAGGCCCAGCGCGGTGATGTCCTGGCCGACGAGGTTGCCGGTGCCGGTGTGCGCGGTGCGCAGGGTCAGCATCAGCGTGAGCAGCCGTGCCTCCGGGCCGGGCAGCGGGCTGTGGTCGGCCACGTGCGCGAGGACGGAGCGCGCGTGGTCCCACTGCGTCCGCACGGTCAGCAGTCGGCCCACGGTCGGCCCACTGCCGGCGGCCTCAGTGCTGCTGATGGACTCACTGCCGGCTGGTCCGGTACCGGCTTGCCCGGGGCCGCTGGAGGTCCGGCCCGTGCGCTGTTCGTGCTGGAAGCGGGCGGCAGCGGCGGCCTGTTGGGCACGCACGGCCTCTACCCGCAGGCTGCGGATGCCGCTGGCGTCGGCCCAGGCGATGAAGGCGCGGGCCTTTCGCTCATGGAGGTCGGCGAGCAGCGCCAGGTCGGGTTCGGTTCGCTGCTGGTAGGTGCGGAAGAGGTCACCGAGTTCGATGAGTTCGTCCCGCAGCGCGGTGGGTCGCAGATTATGGGGGATAACCCGCTGGGCGATCTTCGCCTGCTGCGGGGGGCGCCGTGCGGCTGCGGAGCGGGGAGCCGGGACTGCCGTCCCGGTGGCGGCCTGATGGTCGGAGAACTGCGGCCCGCTCGTGCCGGTTCCCGTGGCTGTGGGGGCCGAGCGGCTGGTGGTCTGCGGGCTGGGCGGCTGGGAGGTGGCTGCGGTCTTGGCGCCGGGGGTTGCGGCCGCGCACCTCGAGCAGCACTCCATGGCTTGCCACCAGCGTCCTTCCCGGTCCGTGATCACGGCCAGGACGACCGGGCCGCCGCACCGCGAGGGTTCGGCACGCGTGTGCCGGCCGGTGTCGGGGATGTGGGTGTGGCAGCCTTCCAGCTTGCATGCGCAGTACGCCCCGGCTCTGGGGGCGGGGGTGGCGCGCAGGTGGGCCTTGAGGTGGGCGATGGCGGCCGCACGGCCGGCGGCCGCGGACGGCAGGCGCTGCTCGGCACAGGCGGGACGGCTGCACGAGATGCGCACGGCCGCACTGCCCCGGCCGGCGGCGTCCAGACGCACTGTCCAACGGCGCCCCGGCACCCGCTCCTCCAGCTCGCTCACCACGGCCTGCGTCATCCCGGTCTTCCTCCCGTGGCGTGTCTGCGATGCCTGCCGCCGCTTCCCGCCGTGCCGGGCGGTCTGCGGGTGGCGAGGCCACCGTATGCGGCGTAAGGGGCGAATGCTGGTGAACTCGCCCTATCTATCTGCATGCAAGACCGTCATATGCGCTGCCGAGCCAGCAGCTGCCCCCTGGGCTGCGCGCCTTTCGTTCAGTGCGGGGTGTGAGAGCTGGGGGCGGTGCAGCTGCCCTCCAGCGCCAGCGTGCGGTCCTGTGGAGGCGTGTCCAGCCATTCCGCACGCATGGCCTGGAGCCGGTCGATGTCCGCGGCGAGTCCCGGCACCTTGGCCCGCAGTGCGTCGGCCCACTGTTGGGTGAGCGCCCGCCCGTTGACGTACAGCTCTCCATCCCTGCCTCCGACGGCGAACAGCAGGCCGCCCCTCTGGGCGGGGATCACCATCGCGCCCACCGCCTCAGCGACCTTGCCCTGGCGTACCAGCACCTCAGTGGCGGTCTGAGCTCGCTCAAGGCTTCCTCTTCCACCGTCGGCATGGGGCCCGGCCCAGCTGCCGGCAATAGGGGCATCACTCCTCCGCCGGTTCGACAGCCACCGGACTACCCGGGAGGCAGGGTCGCTCAGGCACGCGCATAACGAGGACCTCAAGAGGACGACGGCACTACTCTTCGCACCCGCCCTCGTTACGCATAGCGTGACAGCACCGTTGCAGTCCAAGACTCAGGATGCAGACGCTGGCCTGATGCCCGGACGCGTCTGCCGCACTGCGGCCGAGGCCTTTCAGGCCGGGTGGGACGAGGAGTGCGACCACGGCGCGGTCCCCAGCAAATGCTCGGTGTGCCGCCTGACCGACACGGAGATCGCCCGGCTCGTGATCCTGCTTGCGCCCCGGCCGCGGTAGGACGCGCGAGGTTGCGGCGTCGAATGATCTCCCCTTCTCCAACGTTATGACGCCTCCGATAGTTCAACGAGTCCTTGCAGCCCAGCGGCTCGTCGAACGACGATAATGGACGACACCGCGATGGCCGCAGCCAGCCAGGGCAACGTCCTTGCTTCCCGTCTGATCCACCGCGCCCATGCCGATCGGGCTGTACGCCCCGGCGTGCGCGTTAGTGGAAGCCGATCGCGCCCGGCCTGGCACGGCCGAGCACCTGGCTTCCCTTCCCGGCGTCACCGTCCTCGATCTGGACCTGGCTGCCGTCCTGGCCGTCGCACGGCAGGAGACCTGGGCCGCGGCACACAGCCAGTACGCGGCGCAGCCGACCCCGGACCGTCCGGACGGCGCGATCATCCCGACCACTGCCCTGCACCGGTGGGCAGGTGAACCGGTCCGCGTACTGGACCTCACGCCCTGAACGCAGCAGCAGACGTCTGCGGGACCCGCAGTCTTCATCGGGTGGCGCGCAGGTGACCGCGCCTGGCGGTGACCAGGCCCCGCCACCGCTGGCGCGCGTCGGGTCCGGCCGGCTGCGGAAGCGGGTGGCGGCCGAGCTGGACGGCGATGGTGTCGCCAAGTGCCCGCCGGGCCGCACACAACGTCTTCGTTGCTGCCGGCCCGCTTGTACGGGCCCGGCCCTCGGGCCGACGGTCCGCGCGCAGCGCCCCCGCGATGCGGAAGCCATCCGCACGGAGGCCCGGAGCCGGGCCCGTGGTGTGTGCGCAGCTCGGGAGGGTGGGACGGCGGTCGCCCCGCACAAGGATCTGGCGCTCTGTAGCACCACACTTGAAGCGGCCGGCGCCGTCGTCATCTCAGCGCGGCGCAGAGTTGAGTCACCGGGGTTGGGCGAGCTTGTTGGCCTTTGCGGCCTGTGCTTGGTTCGTGGTGCGGATGTCGTCCAGGGCGTCCTGGTTCTCGGTGATCGCTTCCTGTTGCAGTTTCACTTCGGTGTCGAACCAGGTCTTGGCCACCGGGTACTGGCCACGGCATGCGAGGTCGGCCTTCGCGGTGGTGATCTCTTCAGGTGTGATGTTTTCGGGATCGGTGAAGTTCGGGTCTCCCTGCGCGTCGGGGGGATCGACGTAGTTGTAGCCCTTGGCCTTCATGCAGGCCGACCACTTGGCGAACACGTCCTTGACCGCGGGGTCCGTCAGGGATGCCTTGAAGCCCTCAATGTCGATCTGCTGCACGAGCGGGTCCGTCTGGACCGCCGTAGCGCTTCCGTCGGCCTCTTGGACACACTGGCGCACTTGCGCCTCGTCTGCTCCGGATTCGTCTACCGCCCCGTCGAACATCGCGTCGTCGTAGGACTTCATCAACGCCGGGTCGCGGTGATATCCCCACTGGGCAACCTGCTCGGCGTCGGAAATCCCGTAACGGCCGTCCGTGAAGCTCTCACCATCGATGTTGGGCAGGTCAGGAGCGGGCGTCCAGTCGTTGAAGCCCGCCTTGCTCATGCACGCGTCTATCAGGTCGTCGCGCACATTCGTGATGGTCCGGGCAGCGGTCGGGTCCGGCATGTAGGCCTCGATGGGTAACCGCCAGGTGGCCGGATTGCTCGGATCCCCCACTGCCGCCTTGGCGGGCTGGGCGGCCACCTTCGCGTCAGCAGCCTTCTCCTGGTGACGAGATGAGCCTTGGTCAGACATCGCGCCGACGACTGCGACAGTGCACACTGCGGTGGCAGCGGCCAGTGGCAGCGCGACCTTGAGGGACTTTCCCTTGGGATTCACTGGAGTCTCCTTCGCCCGCTGGCCTACGGCTGGATCCAGGCGAACGACGCGTTCTCGTTGTAGACCGTCGTAAACCTGTCAATCTGCTGGTAGGCGCCCATGGTCTGGTACGGCTTCTTGTAGCCGCTGTAGTAGTAGATTCGCGCCATGTACTTGGAGTGCGTGTTCTCGCCGGACGCTCACGACAGCTGTAGTTCTTGATTGTCAGCGTGTCCGTGCTGGTCAGGGCCGGGGCGCCGTGGGCACAGGAACGGCCACCGTGATCATGAACGTTT
>NZ_JBFAKW010000215.1:0-8299 GCF_040655955.1 Streptomyces sp. NPDC050263
TCCTCGTAGCGGAGCTACTAGGGCTTTCGCCCGGTGCGGCGAGAGTGCGTGCCGAACGCCGCGACGCCGCGGAGATCCATCAGAAGCCCCCTAGGACCTGTCCGCCTTCTCCTGCCACGACGCCAGCGACCAGATCACGAACACGTCGATCGCCATGACGACGATCGACCAGAGGGGCTCGTACGGCAGGAAGAGGAACTGGGCGACCAGGCTCAGGGCGGCCAGCAGGATGCCGGTGAAGCGGGCCCGGGTCATCCCCTTGAGGAGGGCCGCGCCGGTCGCCGCCGCGAGGGCGCCGAGGACGAGGTGGATCCAGCCCCAGCCGGTGAGGCTGAGCTCGTAGACGTAACTGCCGACGCGGGCGTAGACGTCGTCCTCGGCGACGGCCGCGATGCCCTGGAGGACCGCGAGCACCCCGCTGCACAGCATCAGGACGCCGGCGAAGACGACGCCGTCGCCGACCCTGCGCGTCTGCGGGGCGGCCCGGCGTGGTCCGCCGCGTGGGGTGGACCAGGCGGTGCCGATCTCGCCGTGCCGGTCGCCGGTAGGGGTCTGCGAGCTCATGCGGGGCTGTCCTTTCGGCGGGGCCGGGTCGCGAGGAAGTCGACGATCCCCAGCGCGAAGAGCAGGGCGAGGGCGAGGCCGATCACGACCCAGCCGGTCGGGTACGGCCACAGGAGAAAGGCCAGGACGGCGCCCGCGGCCAGGATCCAGGTGATCCAGGTGCGGTAGCGGTCGACGAACGGGCCGACGGAACCGGTACGCAGTCCCGCGTGATCGGCGGTCACGCGCACGGCGCCGATGCCCGAGTGCCAGAGCCGCCGCACCAGAGCGGCATGGCGGCCGGGCCCGGTCAGCCAGGCGGCGATGGCGATCACCGCGCCGAGGGCGACCACCGACCGCACGGAGGTGCGCAGGAAACGGGTGAGCGTGTCGTACACGGACCCGGCGGCCGGCTGGGAGACGCCGGCCGGGAGAGCGTCGAGGTAGACGACCCGGAAAACGGTCAGCGCGACACCCAGGAGGAGGGTGGCGAAGGCGAAGCAGAGCGCGGCGACGATCAGGACGCGGCGGCGGTGCGCCGAGAGCAGAACGCCTGCCGCCACCAGCAGGACCGCGATCACGGGGAGCCAGAAACCGGCCAGCTGGAGCAGCCGGAAGTAGGTCTTGACCTTGCCGATGTCCTCGGACTCGACGACCGTGAAGTTCGTGTGGATCTCGGGGATCTTCCCCGCGACCGTCATCCCGGAGTCGACCAGCCGTTGCTTGACCCGGTCGACGACCGGGGCGAGGTCGACGGTCACCGTGTCGTTCTCGATCTTCACCGCGCCGCCGCCGCTGCCCGTGAGGGCCTTCTCGACGGAGCTGTGGATCCGACGGTTGGCGTCGACCCAGATCTTCTCGAAGGCGTCGGAGGCCACGACCGCCTGGGCCTTGTCGTGCACGAAGCTGCGGACGGCGCTCTCGAGCGAGGGGCCGAGCCTGCCGAGGGCCTTCTCCAGCAGCGGACGCTGGGCCGGGATCACGTCCTGGAGGAGTGCGGTGAGGTCCAGGCGGTCCATCACCGCGTTCGTCACACGGGTGGCGGCCGCGTTCTGGAGATCCTTGTCGGAGGCCAGTGGGCGGACGGTGTCGACATAGCGGCCGGTGTCGCCCACGATGCTGGACGTCCAGGCCGCCACCAGGCCCAGCGGGGCCAGGACGCAGCCGAGGACGATGAGGACGACCGCGACGGTCGAGCGGACCCGGTGATGGGTGGGACGACGGGTGCGCTCCTCCTCGAGTGCCGCGATGCGGGCCCTGAGTGCCTCCAGCTCCGCGCCTGCGGGGGCGCCGTCTTCCGGCATGGCGGGCTCCCTCGCCGTCGGTCCGGTCCGGGGTCGGGCCGGTGGATGCCAGCACATCCCGGCCGTACGGCGGCGGCGAGCGTGGCGGTGCCGTTCGGGTGAACGGCACCGCCGGGAGCGGTGCCCGGAGCTACATGTTGATCATGTGGCCGGCCAGGCCGTGCACGGCTTCCTTGACGGCCTCGCCCAAGGTCGGGTGGGCGTGGACGTTGCGGGCGACCTCGTGGACGGTGAGGTCCCACTGCTGGGCCAGGGTCAGCTCCGGCAGGAGCTCGGTGACGTCGGGGCCGATGAGATGGCCGCCGATGAGCTCGCCGTGTTCGGCGTCGCTGATCAGTTTCACGAAACCGGTTGCGTCGCCCAGTCCGTGCGCCTTGCCGTTGGCGGTGAACGGAAACTTCGCGACCTTGACGTCGTAGCCGAGCTCGCGGGCCTGGGCCTCGGTGTAGCCGAAGCTGGCGATCTGCGGCTGGCAGTAGGTGGCGCGCGGGATCATCGCGTAGTCGAGTTCCATGGTCTCGGCGTCGGCGAGGGTCTCGGCGGCGATGACGCCCATCGCCTCGGCGGTGTGCGCGAGCATGAGCTTCGCGGTGACGTCGCCGATGGCGTAGAGGTGCGGCACGGAGGTACGGCAGCGGCCGTCGACGTCGATCGCGCCCCGCTCGGTGACCTTGACGCCTGTGTTCTCCAGGCCGAAACCGGTTACGTTCGGGGCGAAGCCGATCGCCTGGAGGACCTTGTCGGTCTCCAGGACCTGCTGCGCGCCGTCCTTGCCGGTGACCGTGACCCGCACCCGCGGGCCGGACTCGTCGATCGACTCGACACGGGTCGAGGTGAGCACGTCGATGCCCAGCTTCCGGTACTGCTTGGCGAGTTCGGCGGAGACCTCGGCGTCCTCAAGGGGAGCGACGCGGTCCAGGAACTCGACGATCGTGACCTTCACGCCGTAGTTGTGCAGGACGTACGCGAACTCGATGCCGATCGCTCCGGCGCCCGCGATGACGATCGACTGCGGGAGGTCCTCGGCGAGGATCTGCTCCTCGAACGTCACGACCCTGGCGCTGCGCTTGGTGCCGGGCAGCAGCCGGGGCGTCGCTCCCGTGGCGATGATGCAGTGGTCGAAACCGATCGTGCGGGTCTCGCCGTCGTAACCGGTCACGCGAAGCGTGCGGTCGTCGACGAACGCGCCGCGGCCGTCGAACTCGGTGATCTTGTTCTTCTTCATCAGGTAGTGGACGCCCTTGACCCGGCCGTCCGCGACCTTGCGGCTGCGGCGGTACGCCTCGCCGTAGTCGAAGGAGACCTCTCCCTCGACCTTGATGCCGAAGGTCTTCGCCTCGCGCGTGAAGATGTGCGCGAGCTCGGCGTTGCGCAGCAGGGCCTTGGTGGGGATGCAGCCCACGTTCAGGCACACACCGCCCCAGTACTTCTCCTCGACGACCGCGACGCGCTTGCCCAGCTGGGCGGCCCGGACCGCGGCCACGTAGCCGCCGGGTCCGGCGCCCAGCACCACGACGTCGAAGCGTTCGTCCTGCTCGACCATGGGAGGGTTCCTCTTCCGTAGGTACCGTTTCCTTCTACCTCGGGAAACGGTACCCATCGCGTCCCGCTCGTGCCTGGCTACTCCGTGGCCGTGGGCCGACGTGACGCGGCCGTCGCCCGGTCGACGTCGGTCAACGGCCGCAGCCGGTAGGTGTACGTGTAGTCCCGGTCGGCGAACAGCTTGTACTCGTCGTGGGTGTGCGCGCCCCAGCTGTTGTCGCCGCCGACGCCCATCTGCCGGTGGTTCAGACGGAGTACGACCTCCTTGCGGGGGGTGAGCTGGTAGTCGTGGCGGGCCCCGACCGACAGGTCCTCGGGGGTGAAGTGCGAGGCGTTGACCTCCAGGAGCGGCTCTCCCGAGACGAGCAGGCCGTTGCCGTCGCCGTCGGTCAGGGCGATCCAGCGGACGTCGGTCTTGTTGCCGTTCTCCTGCGGACGCAGGTAGGAGGTCCACTGGCCGGCGACGGTGCCGGAGTACAGGCCGACGTCGGTGGCGTTGTTGCGGTCCCAGTGGTTCTCCTCGGGGCCGCGGCCGTAGTAGTGCAGGTTCTTCAGCCGACCGGGCAGGAGCAACAGCGTGCCGACCTCGGGGATGTAGGGCAGCGAGGCCGCGCCCGGGTGCAGGGTGTTGTCGACCTTGATCTCACCGTTTCCGAAAACGGTGTAGGTGGTGGTGTACGTCGATGTCGTCGTCGTGGGCAGGGTGCCGGCGACCTTGATCTCGACGGCCCGGTCACGCAGCGCCCGCACGCTCACGTCGGTCACCGTGCGGCGGGCGCCGGCGTCGCGCCAGGTCTGGTTGCGGGTGTGCTGGCCGTTTCCCCGGTCGTTGTCGGTGGGGGCACGCCAGAAGTTGGGGGCCGGTCCGGAGGAGATCAACCGGGCGCCGTCGGCCTCGTACGAGGTGATGACGCCGGTCTTCTTGTCGACGGTGACCGAGAAGTCCTCACCCGTGACGGTGACCGACGCGTCGCCTTCCCTGTGGCCGAGCGCCGGGATGCCGTCCAGGGACACGGGGGTGACGGCGGAACTGCCCGCGTCGACGGCGAGTTGCTGCCTGGCCACCTCGAAGCCGGGCTTCGCCCACTTCGTGGTCTCCCGTGTGGTGAACGACAGTTGGAGGAAGTACTCCGCGCCCGGCGCGGGATCGCCCGGCACGCTGAAGGGCACGGTGATGTCCTTGTCCGACAACGGCGGCACGTCCAGTTGGGCGCGGCTCAGCTTTCCGCGCTGCACCACCTCGCCGTCGCCGACGAGCTCCCAACGTCCGTCGAAGTCCCGGAGGTCGGTGAAGAGGTACTCGTTGGTGAGGGTGACCGCGGCTGCGGGAGCGAGCCGGTCGCCAGAGGCCGGTGCGGCGTTGATCGCCTGGTAGATCCGCTTGACCTCGGCGGACTTTCCGGTGAGCCCGCGGTCGGCGGTGACGATGCCGTCCCCGGAGAAGGCCCCGTCGTTGGGGTTGTCGCCCCAGTCGCCGCCGTAGGCGTAGAACGTGCTGTCGCGGGGCCGCTTCACGGTGAGGCCGACGGTGGCGGCGTCGAACCAGAACCGTACGCCGTCGTCGCCGGGGCCACGGCCGCCGGCGGCCAGCTCGGCGGCGCTCAGCGCCCGGGCGTACACCCGGGCCCGTCGGACGGTGCCGCTGAACTCCCGGGTGGGGTTGTCGACGTCGGTGGCCAGGGACAGCGGCGCGGTGTTGACGGCGGGGCGCACGTCGGTGGTCCGGGTGGCCCGGACCGAGCCGTCGACGTGGAGGGTCAGGGTGCCGGCCGCCGCGTCGAAGACGCCCGCCACATGGTGTTCGGCGCCGGTCCAGTCGTCCGGGAGCGCCCAGCTCGCGGTGATCCACCGGCCGCTGCCGTAGATGAAGAACTCCAGCGTCCGGTTCGTCTGCTTCAGGGCGTACTGGGTGTCGCCCTTGGCCAGGATGGGCTGGTGGTAACCGGTTACGTGCGGGGTGACCCAAGCCTCCAGAGTGAAGGACCCGGTGAGGTCGAGCGTCGCGTCACGGGCGAAGACGGTTCCGCCCGAGACGCCCTCGTCGCGGGTGAAGGCGCCGCTCGGGGCCATGATCTCGCCGCGCAGAGCGGCGGGCCCGGTCTCGGTGAGCAGCTTGCGGGTCGGGGTGGGCCAGTCGAGGGCCTGGTCGACGAAGTCCCAGATCCAGCCGCCCTGGAGCACGTCGTGGCGGCGGACCAGATCCCAGTACTTCTTGAAGTTCCCGCTGGAGTTTCCCATCGCGTGGGAGTACTCGATCATCACGTACGGCCGGGTGTCGGCGGTGTCCTTCGCCCGCGCCTCGACGCGGGCGGGGCTGTCGTACATCTCGGAGCGGATGTCGCTGATGCCGGGGCGGTCGTCGCCCTCGTACTGGACGACCCGGGTGGTGTCGTAGGAGCGGATCCAGTCGTACATGGCGTTGAAGGTGCTGCCGCCGCCCGCCTCGTTGCCGAGCGACCAGATGACGACCGACGCATGGTTCTTGTCGCGGTGCACCATGTTCTGGGCGCGGGCCACGCAGGCGGTCGTCCACTCGGCGTGGTTGCCGGGGTACTCGCCCCGGATGCCGTGGGTCTCGAGGTTGGTCTCGTCGACGAGGTACAGGCCGTACTCGTCGGCGAGTTCGAGCCACAGCGGGTTGTTGGGGTAGTGCGAGGTGCGGACGGTGTTGATGTTCAGCCGCTTGATGATGCCGATGTCCTCGACCAGGTCCGCACGGGTGAGGGCCGAGCCGTGGGTCGGATGCATCTCGTGGCGGTTGGTGCCGCGGAGCGAGACCGGCTTGCCGTTGATGCGCATCAGCCCGTCCCGAAGCGCGAACTCGCGCAGGCCGACGCGGTGGGAAACGGTTTCGATCACCTTGCCGGCCGGGTCTCTCAGGCGGAGCACGGCTGTGTAGAGGTCCGGGTGCTCGGCCGACCACAGCCGGGGCGCGGGCACGGCCTTCGCGGCCTGGACGGTCTTCTCCTCGCCCGAGCCGAGCGCGACGGCCTGCTGGAGCGGCCTGGGCCACACCGGGTGCCCGCCCTCGTCGTACAGCTGGGTCTCGACGGAGTACCGGCCGGCGCCCCGGCCGCCGTAGTCGCGCACATGGGCGGTGACCGACAGTTCGGCCGCCCTGTAGTCGTCGCTCAGCGGGGTGTCCAGCCGGAAGTCGCGCAGGTGCACGGCCGGCGTGGAGAACAGGTAGACCGAGCGGAAGATGCCGCTCAGCCGGATCATGTCCTGGTCCTCCAGCCAGTCGCCGTCGGAGTAGCGGTAGACCTCGACGGCGATCTGGTTGGCGCCCGGCTTGAGGTGCGGGGTGATGTCGTACTCGGCCGGGTCGTAGGAATCCTCGTGGTAACCGACCATCTCGCCGTTGATCCATACGTAGTGGGCGGACTTGACCCCTTCGAAGTGCAGGAACGTCCGCCGCCCGGTCCAGCCGCGCGGCACCGTGAAAGTGCGGCGGTACTGGCCCACCGGGTTGTACCGGGTCGGGGCGACGGGCGGCTGCGCCTCCTCGCCCAGGCCGTTGGGGCCCCACCACGGGTAGGTGATGTTGATGTAGATGGGGCGGTCGTAACCGTGCAACTGCCAGGCGGAGGGCACGGGGACGGTGTCCCAGTCGCTGTCGTCGACGTCGGTCCGGTGGAAGTCGACGTCCCGGTCGTCGGGGCGGTCGGCGTGCGCGAACTTCCACTTTCCGTCGAGGCTCAGCCGGTACGGGGAGCGGGTGCGGTCGGCGGCGAGGGCCTGGTCGAGGTCCGCGTACGGCATGAGGATGGTGTGCGGCGCCTCGGTGCCGAGGCGGAAGACGTCGATGTGGCCGTTCCACTCGGGGGTGCCGTCGGCCGCGACGGCCCGGTGGGCGGTGGCGGTGGACGCTCCGGACAGGGCGAGCGCGCCGAGGGCGGCGGCCGACCCTTCGAGGAGACGACGACGGCTGACGACCGTCCGGGGCGGGCGGTGCGGCTCCACCCGCTCGGGGCGATCCGGCTCCGCCCGCTGGGGGCGGTCCGGCCGGTCCATGGGCGACACGTGCGGGTGCGACATGACCACGACCTTCCTCGGGACGAACCGTGCGGCTCCGCACGGACGGAGGGTGCGTTAGATCTTGTCCACTCCTGTTGAAAATACGAACATAGACGCGCCGCAATGACCGAATATCAACTCTCTTCGGCGCAACGCCACTTGGTGCACAGGAATCCCGTCAGTAGACGTCCCGCACATATCGCTTGTCGGAGGCGAGTTGCTTCACATAGGCCGCCGCCTCCGGCTCGCTCAGACCGCCGTGGACGACCGCGACGTCGCGCAGGGCCTGGTCGACGTCCTTGGCCATACGGGAGGCGTCGCCGCAGACGTAGAAGTGAGCGCCGTCCTGGAGCCAGGACCACAGATGGGAGCCGTGCTCGCGGATCCGGTCCTGGACGTAGACCTTGACACGCTGGTCGCGGGAGAAGGCCGTGTCCAGGCGGGCGAGGGTGCCGTCGGCCTGGAAGGCGGTCAGGTCCTCCTGGTAGTAGAAGTCCGTCGCCCGGTGCTGCTCGCCGAAGAACAGCCAGTTGGGCGCCCGGTGCCCGCGCGCCCGGCGCTCCTGCAGGAATCCGACGAACGGCGCGACTCCCGTGCCCGGGCCGATCATCACCATCGGGGTCGCCGGATCGGCGGGCGGCCGGAAGTGCGGGGAACGCTGCACATGGACCGGGACCTCGGTGCCGGGCTCGGCGTCGGCGAGGAAGGGCGAGCAGACGCCCTGCCGGGGGCGGCCGGCCAGGTTCTCGTACCGCACGACGGAGACGGTGAGCGAGACCAGGTGGGGGTCGGTCAGCGGGCTAGTGCCGGATCAGGCAACGTTTGCCCTGTCGACGACGGCGCGTAGGCGCCGGTCGTCGGCATGGCGGTTTCGCCAGATGATGTAGCGGCGG
>NZ_JBFAKW010000216.1:0-8156 GCF_040655955.1 Streptomyces sp. NPDC050263
CCGGCTCCGCCCGGGCCGCCCCCGGCGGCCGGCCCGCCGCCCCCGCCCCCCCCCGCGGCACTAGACAGGACCTGTTCTCAACGAGGAGACCCCGTGTCCAAGGACGCCTACGACTACGACGTCATCGTCGTCGGATCGGGCTTCGGCGGCTCGGTGACCGCCCTGCGCCTGACAGAAAAGGGCTACACCGTAGGCGTCCTGGAAGCCGGCCGCCGCTTCACCAGGGAGTCGCTCCCCAGGAACTCCTGGGACCTGAAGAACTACCTCTGGGCGCCCAGGCTCGGCATGTACGGAATCCAGCGCATCCACCTCCTGGGCAACGTCATGGTCCTGGCGGGCGCGGGCGTCGGCGGCGGTTCCCTCAACTACGCCAACACCCTCTACGTACCGCCGAAACCCTTCTTCGACGACCCCCAGTGGCGTGACATCACCGACTGGCAGGACGAGCTGAAGCCGTACTACGACCAGGCCCGCCGTATGCTCGGCGTCCGGCTCAACCCGACGACGACCCCCTCCGACGTGCACCTGAAGGCGGCCGCCGAGCGGATGGGCGTCGGCGACACCTTCCACATGGCCCCGGTCGGCGTGTTCTTCGGCGACGGCGAGGACGCCGACGGGAGCGCGAAGGCGAGGCCGGGCGAGCAGGTCGCCGACCCCTACTTCGGGGGCGCGGGCCCGGCCCGCAAGGCCTGCACCGAGTGCGGCGAGTGCATGACCGGCTGCCGGCACGGCGCGAAGAACACCCTGAACGAGAACTACCTGCACCTCGCCGAGCAGGCGGGCGCGGTCGTGCACCCCCTGACGACGGTCGTGTCGATCACGGACGACTCGCAGGGCGGCTACGCGGTCGTCACCCTCCCCACCGACGCGCGGAAGAGGGGGAAGAGCGCGGGCCGGACCTTCAAGGCCCGCCGGGTCGTCCTCGCGGCCGGCACCTACGGCACCCAGACCCTGCTGCACCGCATGAAGGCCAACGGCCAACTCCCTTACCTCTCCGACAGGTTGGGCGAGCTGACCCGTACCAACTCCGAGGCCCTGGTCGGCGCGCAGACCGACGACCGCCGCTATCGCAAGGCCACCGGCGAGGCGAAAGCGGACTTCACGCGCGGCGTCGCCATCACGTCGTCCATCCACCCGGACGACAACACCCACATCGAGCCGGTCCGCTACGGCAAGGGCTCCAACTCGATGGGCGGCCTGTCGATCCTGCAAGTGCCGTACGCGGAGGGCTCGTCGAGGGTCGCGGGCTGGCTGGCGAGCGCCGCCCGCCACCCGCTGCTCGTGCTGCGCTCGCTCTCCAACCGCCGCTGGTCGGAGCGGACCATCATCGGCCTGGTGATGCAGTCCCTGGACAACTCGCTGACGACGTACCTGAAGCCGGCGGGCGTCGGAAAGGGACTGCTCACGGCACGCCAAGGGCATGGCGCGCCCAACCCCAAGCAGATCAGGGCGGCTTCGGAGGCCGCCTCCGCGATCGCCGCGGACATCAACGGCTTCGCCGGGTCCAATGTGGGCGAGCTGATGGGCACCCCGCTCACCGCCCACTTCCTCGGCGGCTGCCCGATCGGCGACTCGCGCGAGACCGGCGTCATCGACCCCTACCACCGTCTCTACGGCCATCCCGGCATCTCGGTCGTCGACGGCGCCGCGGTCTCGGCGAACCTGGGCGTGAACCCGTCGCTCACCATCACCGCCCAGGCCGAGCGCGCGATGTCGTACTGGCCCAACAAGGGCGGGGCGGACCCGCGCCCGGCGCAGGGAGCGGCGTACGAACGCCTGAAGCCGGTGGAGCCGGCCCGCCCGGCGGTGCCGGCGGACGCGTTCGGCGCACTGCGCCTGCCCTTCCTGGGCATCCCCTCGGTCCCGCCCAGGAAGTAGCACCGAGACGCAGCCCGAGAAGCAACCCGAGAAGTGGTCCGAGAAGTGGTCCGGAGAAAAGAGCGAAGGGACCTGCGCCCCCCTCCGAGCGCAGGTCCCTTCGCTGGTCCAGCGGTGCGTTACGCGTGCGTGCCGACCTTGCGGCGACGCGCGACGAACAGCGCGCCCGCACCGGCGACGACGGCGACGCCGCCGACCAGTGAGATCATCGGGAGCGCGGAGCCGGAACCGGTCGAGGCGAGGCTGCCGCTGATCGGCTTGGCGCCGCCCTGGGGCTTGTCGCCGTCGGTGGGCTTGTCACCGTTCGGCGTGGCGTCGTCGACGTCGTCCGTGCTGCTGCCGGCGGCGAGGATGTCGACGTCGTAGAAGTCACCGTTGCCGTAGCAGTCCGAGCCCTCGCCCGCGTAGACGGCCTCGCTCAGCGCGAACGAGGAGCCCGCCGGCGCGGACGCCGCGACCTTGACCCGCAGGTCGAGGGTTGCGGAGGAGCCCTTCTCCAGCGAGTCGAGCAGTCCGACGAAGGAGCCCGTGACGTTGACGGTCTTGCCGTTCTCGTCCTCGTAGGAGTCCTGGTAGGAGTCGGTCCACTTGCCGTCCTCCTTGACCTGGATGACGGCGAGCCCCTCGGACAGCCAGACGTCCGTCTCGTCGCCGTACTCCATCATGGAGTCGATGTAGACGTTCTTCAGGTCCCGGTCGGAGTCGTTCTTGACGACGAACGTGAAGGCGTGCCAGCCGGAACCGGCGACGATCTTGTTCGGCAGGCCCTTGACCTGCGCGGAGAGCTTCTCGTCCAGGTCGAAGGACTCGCAGTCCTGGTACGGGTCGAAGGGGTCCTCGCTCGCGCCGGCCTTGCTCGAGTCGGACGCGGACGGCGACGTGGTGCCGGTCGGCGTGCCGGTCGCGGCCAGGCTGTCCGCATCGGACGGCGAGGAGGCGGAGGAGGTGGCCGAGGCCGACGTGGTGTCGGTCGGGGCGCCGGTCGCGCTCTGGTCGTCGGACGCGGACGGAGTGGTGGTGACCGTCTCCGTCGAGGACGAGGTCGCGCTCGGGGAGGACGTGTCGTCCCCGTCCGCGAAGGCGGCGGGCGCGGACAGCAGCGCGAGCGGCGCTATGACGGCCGTCGCGGCCATGGTGACGATCGTGCGGCGGAGCTTCATGAAGACCTCGGTGGATCCGGTGCGGGAGGCCTTCCTCATATGGGGGTATTGGGAGTGGCCCGTGTTTCGCTAGGTGTGACCGGCGAAGACTGTGAACGGTTGTCCTGAATTCACAGGTTCTTTATGTGGCACGCGTCACAGTCCGGGCGGACGGGGTCGGGCATGACGAAGGGCCTCGCGGGACGGAAACCGCGAGGCCCTTCTTTATCGTCAGCACCGGCGTCAGGGCAGCGCCGGTGCCTGGGAGCGACGCCGGGGGGTTGCGCCGCTGGTCTGGACCTCTGGCAATGGGGTCTGGCAGGGTCTGACAGCTGAGGGAGGGCAACGCAAGACAGTTGCCCGAGGGGGGACTTGAGCCTGTTCGGGGCTTTCTACGCATCGTGCTGGATGAGCGCGGCCCCCGCAACCGTTTGACCCAGCCCTTGTGCATTTTTGCATTTTCCGCCGGTCGGCCCCGGGCGTCCCCGGGGCCGACCGTTCTCTTGGGTGACCGGGCTGCTGTCCCCTGCCGTCCGGTCACTCCTGGAGCGAGGTCCCACGACGCACGGCACGATCCGTGCGCCTCATCGCTCCAGCGAGCCACGCGTGGTTCTTCCGGGCCCGCACCTGGCTGGAACGGACACCAGCACCAACGAAGCGGTTCGCGGGACGGTCACGCGCCGTACGGGTGAGAAGGGCCCGAACTCAGATGCGACCCCGGCACAGTTCGAGCAGCGTCATCGCCAGGGCGGTGCCGGGCTTGCCGAGCGCGTCCCGGTAGTGGCCGAGGATCCCCATCTCGCGGGAGAGGTTCACGCGCCGGCCGCCGGAGGTGATCCGCGCCTCCTGGATGACGGCCGAGACCGCCATCCGTTCCTGGATCAGACCGATGATCCGGTCGTCGAGCGCGTCGATGCGCTCACGGGCGCCGGTGATCACGTCCGCGGCCTCGGGGGTACGGGCGCCGGTCACGTCGGTGGCGGTCATGGGGGCTCCTGTGATGAGTACGAGGTGGGTACGGGATGCCCCGGAGCGACCCGGGAAAACGACAGGCGCCCCGGGCCTTGTCGGCCCGGGGCGCCTGGGAAGTCGCTTGTCAGTTGCTCAAGCAGCACGACCATGGCAGCCGGTGGGCCGGTTGCCATAGGTAAAGACGAAGGACGTGAGCTTGCGCATGGGGGTCAGTATGCCACGACTCCCCGGACGCGGTCCGGGGGTCCGGGGGTCCGGGGAGCCGGCGAGCCGGGCGTCCCGGGGCGGAGCATTCCGTGACGGGACCGTCCGGACGCCCGGCTCGGTAGAATCGACGGTACCCACAGACCCCCGCCCCACCGCCGGAAGGCTCCCGTGTCATCAGCGACTCCTACTGCCGCCGCCCCCGACACCGTCCTGGTCGTCGACTTCGGTGCGCAGTATGCCCAGCTCATCGCCCGTCGAGTCCGCGAGGCGCGGGTCTACAGCGAGATCGTGCCGAGCACCATGCCGGTCGAGGAGATCCTCGCCAAGAACCCGGCGGCGATCATCCTCTCCGGCGGCCCCTCGTCCGTCTACGCGGAGGGCGCCCCGAGCCTCGACCGCGAGATCTTCGAAGCCGGCGTCCCCGTCTTCGGCATGTGCTACGGCTTCCAGCTGATGGCGCAGACCCTCGGCGGCACGGTCGACAACAGCGGCGCCCGTGAGTACGGCCGCACCGACCTCCATGTGTCGAGGACGTCGTCCACCCTCTTCGAGGGCACCCCCGCCGAGCAGGCCGTGTGGATGTCGCACGGCGACGCCTGCTCCGCCGCCCCCGAGGGCTTCACCGTCAGCGCCTCCACGGACGTCGTCCCGGTCGCCGCCTTCGAGAACGACGAGAAGAAGCTCTACGGCGTCCAGTACCACCCCGAGGTCCTGCACTCCACGCACGGCCAGCAGGTCCTGGAGCACTTCCTCTACCGCGGCGCCGGCCTCACCCCGTCCTGGACGACCGGCAACGTCATCGAGGAGCAGGTCGCCGCGATCCGCGAGCAGGTCGGCGACAAGCGCGCCATCTGCGCTCTCTCCGGCGGCGTGGACTCGGCGGTCGCCGCGGCCCTCGTGCAGAAGGCCATCGGCTCCCAGCTGACCTGCGTGTACGTCGACCACGGTCTGATGCGCAAGGGCGAGACCGAGCAGGTCGAGAAGGACTTCGTGGCCGCGACCGGCGTCCAGCTGGTCGTCGTGGACGCGGAGGAGCGTTTCCTCAGCGCGCTCGCCGGGGTCTCCGACCCCGAGGAGAAGCGGAAGATCATCGGCCGCGAGTTCATCCGCGTCTTCGAGCAGGCCCAGGCGGAGGTCGTCGCCGACGCGGGTCCGGCCGTCGAGTTCCTGGTCCAGGGCACCCTCTACCCGGACGTCGTCGAGTCCGGCGGCGGCACCGGCACCGCGAACATCAAGTCCCACCACAATGTGGGCGGCCTGCCCGAGGACCTCGAGTTCCAGCTGATCGAGCCGCTGCGCAAGCTGTTCAAGGACGAGGTGCGGATGGTCGGCCAGGAGCTCGGGCTCCCGGAGGAGATCGTCCAGCGCCAGCCGTTCCCGGGCCCCGGCCTGGGCATCCGCATCGTCGGCGAGGTGACGAAGGAGCGGCTGGACCTGCTGCGCGACGCCGACGCCATCGCCCGCGAGGAGCTGACGGCCGCCGGTCTCGACCGCGAGATCTGGCAGTGCCCGGTGGTCCTGCTGGCGGACGTCCGCAGCGTCGGCGTCCAGGGCGACGGCCGCACCTACGGTCACCCGATCGTCCTGCGCCCGGTGTCCAGCGAGGACGCCATGACGGCCGACTGGTCGCGTCTGCCGTACGACGTCCTGGCGAAGATCTCGACCCGGATCACGAACGAGGTCGCCGACGTCAACCGCGTCGTCGTCGACGTGACCTCGAAGCCGCCGGGCACGATCGAGTGGGAGTAGCAGCTCCTACTTGCGCTTGATCGTGCGCAGGGGGGCACCGGGCTTCCAGACCTGCACGACGAGATACGTCTCGTCCTCGACGTGGGTCCGCACGACCTCCGTCAGCTCGGTGCGGAAGAGGTGGAACGGCTCCGGCGGTTCCACCTCCTCGCTGTATCCGGCCTTCGTCTCGCGGTCCTCGACCTCGATCGCCCGCCCCGCGATCCGTACATCGCCCCCGCCCATGGACTGCCCCTCCCCGGGGTTCGCCTGGAGCGCGAAACGCGGGTCCCGGCGCAGGTCGAGGGCCTTGAGCGAGTCCGGCATCATGCCGAGCCACAGCTCACCGCCGAGGAAGCGGACCTCGATGCCGGTGGTGCGGGGGGAGCCGTCCTTGCGGAGGGTGGCGAGGACATGGTGGGTGAAGGCGCCGAAGCGGTCCTCGGCGGTCGTCGCGAGTTCCGGTTCGGCTGCGGCGAACGCCGCCCAGTTCGATGCCATACACCGAGTCTGACCCCGATACCCGACATCTGCTGTCAGGTATCCGAGAGACCCCGGGTATCCGGCGCATTCGACGTGTCCGGGGTCTTCGAAGTGCCCGGGGCCTGCGAGTTCACGCCGTGTTCGGCACCGGCCGGACGAACCGCTCGCGGCCCGACCCGTCCCGGACCGGCGCGCACCCCGCCGCCGTCAGCCGCTGGGCCAGCTTCGCGCGCCGGCTCGTGTTGATCCGGAGCGAGCCCAGCATGAACAGCGGCATCAGCACGGCCAGCGGGAGCAGGACGGCGTACTTGCCGGTCAGCACGGCCATCAGCAGGAACAGCACCGCGGAGCCCCAGCCGATGGCCAGCAGCTGCTTGCGGTTGGCGGCCGCGCCGAGGGCGTCGTAGCGGATGAGCGCCGTGATCACCTCGACGTCCGCCTGTATTTCGGGGACCGGGGTGAGCGAGCCCAGGTACATGCCCGGCACCGGGCGGCCGGGGCCCGGGTCGGGGAAGGCAGCCGAGTTCGCCGCGGCCCGCTGCCGCGCCCATGCGCCGGGGTCGCGGACCAGCTGGACGTGCATGATGCGGTGCTTGCCGACGAGGCGCACCCTCTCGTACCGGAAGCCGTAGCACTCGGCGACGTAGACCAGCGCGCCGATCGTCTCCAGCTCCGCGAAGGGATGGACGAGCTCGATGTCGTTGCGCGTCGTGATCTGGCGCATGAGGGCGGTGACGTGGCGGTCGGCGAGGCTCAAGATGTACTCCGAAGGTGACGAAAATCGTCATCTTTGCATAACGGCTCTGCCCTTTTGCACTGACCGACGGTAACTTCCGCGTCGTAAAGCCACCCAGTGCTGGAGGACCGATGCACGGGCCCACGCCGCCTGCCCCGCTGCCCACCGACCGGTTGCAGTTCGCGATGCCGCCGATGCACGACTCGGTGGAGGACGAACGCCGGCACCGCAAGGAACGGCTGGCGGGGGCGGTGCGGCTCTTCGGGCGGCTCGGCTTCGAGGACGGCGTCTCCGGACACATCACCGCCCGCGACCCGGAGTTCGACGACTGCTTCTGGGTCAACCCGTTCGGGATGCCCTTCAAGCACGTCACGGTGAGCGACCTGGTGCTGGCCAACGCCGACGGCCAGGTCGTCGAGGGCCGCTACCACGTCAACCAGGCCGCCTTCACCGTGCACGCCCAGGTCCACGCCGCCCGCCCGGACGTCGTCGCGGTCGCCCACTGCCACTCGGTGCACGGCCGCGCCCTCGCCGCGCTCGGCGAACTGCTCGACCCCATCACCCAGGAGAGCTGCGCCTTCTACGAGGACCACGCCCTCTACGACGCCTACACCGGCGTGGCCGTCGATGCGGGGGAGGGACGGCGCATCGCGACCGCGCTCGGCTCCCGCAAGGCGCTCGTACTGCGCAACCACGGGCTGCTGACGGTCGGCGACTCCGTGGACGCGGCCGCCTGGTGGTTCCTGTCGATGGAACGCTCCAGCCAGGTCCAGCTGACCGCGCGGGCGGCGGGCCGGCCCGTCCTGATCGACCACCGGGCGGCCGTGGCGACCCGCGAACAGCTCGGCGGCGACCTCGTGGCATGGATCAACTACCAGCCGCTGTGGCAGGACATCAGCCGCAGCGAGCCGGACCTGTTGAGCTAGTGCCGCGGCAGGCAACGTTCGCCCCGTCGCGACGCCCGGCACGCACTCTCGCCGCACCGGCCGAAAGCCCAAGTACGTCCAGTACGA
>NZ_JBFAKW010000217.1:0-8119 GCF_040655955.1 Streptomyces sp. NPDC050263
TCCACCTCACCACCCTCAACAGCTGAGTGCGAGCACGCCTACAAGCAACACCGAAGTCAACCCCCGAAGGACTTACGACGCAGACCACTAAGACGCCGAACACATGGCCGTCGCCGTAGGCGGGCCCGCCGCCGCCGACGTACTCGCGAGGAAGCCGAAGGCGGTGCTCGCCCCCGCCGTCACCGTGCCGTTCCATCCGGCGTTGCGTACCGTCGTCCCGGTCAGCGAGCCGTTCCAGACCTGGGTGAGCCGGCTGCCCGTCGGGAGTACGAGGGTCACCGCCCAGGAAGAGATCGCCGCCGTGGACGAGGTGTTGGTGACCGTCACCTCACCCTGGTAGCCGCCCTGCCACACCGACACCGCCCGGAAGGCCGCCGAGCAGCCACCGTTTCCGGGGTCCCCGGGGTCCCCGGGGTCGCCCGGGGTGAGCAGGGCCGACAGCGCCGGGTACCAGCGGGCCGCCATCTTGGCGTCGCCGGAGGCGTTGGGGTGGACACCGTCATAGGTGTCGGTGGCCGTGTCGAAGCCCGTCCACTGATCGACGACGGTCACCGGCGACTGCGCGGTGGTGATGCCCTGGGCCCAGGCCGGAATGCGCTGGTTGAAGGCCACTGTACGAGCGGCGCACTCGGCGCAGCTGCTCGGATTGATCGGGATGAGCTGGGCGACCAGCACCTTCATCGCAGGGTTGCCGGCCCGCATCTGGCCGACCAGCTTCGTGTACGCGGCGAGGATGGCGTCCGGCGCGATGCTGCTCCAGACGTCATTGGTGCCGAAGTGCATGACAACGATGTCTGGCAGGGTCGCCGCCAGCCAGCCGGGGAGCAGGTTCTGGTCGGCGGTGGCGGTGGCCTGGAAGCCGCCGTGGCCTTCGTTGTCGGCGTCGTGGGTGAGGGCACAGCTCTGGGCGTTCAGTGTGCCGACGAAGTCGATGTCGGTGTAACCGGCGTTCTGCAACTGGTTCCAGAGGAGGGAGCGCCAGCAGCCCGGGGAGCCGGTGATGGAGTCGCCGAGCGGCATGATCCGTACCGGGGTCGCGGCGGCGGCGGACGGGGCGCCGGTCAGGCCGAAACCGGCGGCGAAGGCGAGCAGGGCGGCCAGGACAGCGGCGAGGACGGGGTGGTGTCTGCTGCGCACGGGGTGTCCTTCCCGAAGTGGGGCAGGAGTGGGAGTGCGGTGTACGTGCTTATGGGAGCGCTCCCATAAGCGCGTACGGTTCATCAAGCCACCGTTGTCGCTGCCACGTCAATAGCCCGGGTAAGGCTCGCCGAAGCCCGTGAGGAATCACCCGACGTCGGGGAATCATCTTGAACCCTTTGACGCCGGGGCCGCGTTGGACGACTTCGACGTCGATTCAGGGGCGGGCGCCGTGGTCGATGGCTTGCATCCGGTGGCCGGTGTCGGCCCACGCCTTGGTCACTCGGGGGGTTGTGGCGGAGATCCGGCAGAGCAGGTGCATGCCACCGGCGTTGGCGGAGACGCTCGCCGCGGTCACCCGGACGGCCGGCAGCAGGCCGCGGGTGTCGACGCCGATGTGACGCTTGCGACCTGCGATTTTCCTTCCGGCGTCGATGCCCTGGCCGGCCGCTGGCACGTGGGCGGAGGTCTTGATGCTCTGCGCGCCCAGCACACGGGCGCTCGGCTCGGCGTCCCGGCCTTCGGCTTCACGCGCCAGGCGTCGCAGCAGGCCGTTGAGCCGGTCGAAGACACCCTCCTTCTGCCAGGCGGCGAAGTAGCCGTAGACCGTCTCCCCCGGTGCGAAGTCGTGCGGCAGCTACCGCCAGGGGATCCCGGTGCGGTCGACGTACAGAACGGCGTCCATGATGCGGTGCAGGTCGTGCTCGGGTGGGCGGCCGATGTCCAGGCCCTTGGCTCTGTGCTCGGCCCGCCAAGCGGTGAGCGTGGGGCCGATCAACTCCCAGCGGGCATCGGACAGGTCGCTGGGACGCGGGCGCTGTCGCGTCATGTTTCGGTAGTGCCGTCGGGCACGACGCATCCTCAGGGTGCAAACAGCGTCAACCGGGGGCGCTCTGTGATCAGACAGGAGCGACTCGACTCGAACGGGCGGAGGTATGGAGTCTCCTGTCGCACAGGCCGCATCGACCACTCTCGCCTCGGCAGCCGCAGCCCCACCCACCCCGAGAACCGCCACCAAACAACCTCGCCGGGACAAAACGCTCTTTTGGGGGTTGTCTCACGTGGCACGTTTCGCGCCCTTCTTGTAGCAGGTCAGGGCGGTGGCCATGACCAGGCCTCGGCTCTGCCTGTCGTTGCGGACCACGTACGGGATCTTGAGACCGCGAGCAGCCCATGGCAGGCTCATGCCGCATGATCGATGAGTTCGCGAAAGACAACCTGCACGGGAGACTGCGGCGGGACCGCAAGGCGCTGCTCTGGAAACTCGACGGCTTGTCCGAATACGACGCCCGCCGACCTTTGACAGCGACCGGGACCAACCTCCTCGGCCTGGTCAAACACGTGGCCACCGTCGAGGCCAGGTACTTCGGCGAGGTCTTCGACCGCCCTTCCCCGGAACCGCTGCCCCGGTGGCAGGAATACAACGGCAACGACCTGTGGGCGACCGAGGGCGAGACCCGCGATCAGATCATCGCGTTCTACCGGCGCACGTGGGAACACTCTGACGCGACGATCACCGCGCTCCCCCTCGACGCCCCAGGCCACGTGCCGTGGTGGCCGGAGCCTTATTCCAACACGAACCTGTTCGCCGTCATGGTCCATGTCCTCGGAGAGTCCATCCGGCATACCGGGCACGCCGATATCCTCCGCGAGGGCCTCGACGGCCGGACCGGGCTGCGCGCCGAACACGAGAAGCAGATCGACGAGGAAGCCCGTGCAGCCTACTGCGCGAAGATCGAGCAGGCCGCCAGGTCGGCAGCACCGATCAAGGCTTAGAGGTTGTCTCACGTGACTTGATGTTCGTGCGGCATTAAAAGGGGGATCGCCGACCGGGCCGAACCCGGTCGATCGCGGCAAGAAGGGCAGCAAACTGCACGTGCTGTCCGAGGCCCAGGGCGTCCCCCTGGCCGTCGCCGTGTCCGGTGCGAACATGCACGACAGCCTCGCCCTCAAGCCGCCCATCCGCGGCATACCCGCCGTCCGGTCCCGCCGGGGACGTCGCATGCCTGGCAGGCTGCGGCGAGCTGGGCAACGAGAGCGAGTGTCTGCCGTCCCATCGCCTGCTCGACCAGGGCGGGCCGACGAAGGCGGCTCTGGCGGAACACCTGAAGCAGCCGGTCGGTCTCGGCCTCGACGCGGCGTTGACGTCCGGCTCTGGTGACGGCGGTCCGCAGCCGTCCGCGGGTCAGTCGGGCGGCCTCGGCCGGAGTGGGCGCGGTCGACAGGATCGTGCGGGCCTTCCGGGACAGCAGCCGCTCGCGCTTCGTTGCGAACGCCTCGAGGATCGCGGGGTAGTACTCGCGCAGGTGTGATCGGAGCCGGTTGTGGGCGCGGGTTCGGACCCAGGCCGCGTCCTGCTGAGCCCTGGCGAGGACGGCAATTGCCCTGACCAGGGCGGAGTCGGTCGGCAGCGGGCGGTGGAACTAGGTGTCCGTGCGCGGGACGTTCGCCAGGACGACGGCGTCCTGGTGGTCGGACTTCTTCCGGGAGACGGTATGCCGGTCGCGGTATCGGGCGACGGCCATCGGGTTGATGGCATAGACCCGGCGTCCGGAGGCTTGCAGGCAGGCGACCAGGAGTCCGCGGGAGGTCTCGATCGCCACCGGGATGGGATCGTCCGGGCTGTCACCGTGCTCGGCGAGCAGATGCAGCAGGCCTTGGAAGCCCGCCGCGTCGTCGCTGATCCTGAGTTTGCCGAGCAGCCGGGCATCGGAGTCGACCACCGCGACGTCGTGATGTGGTCGGCGCGGAGCGCGCCGAGCACGGAGGGCACCTGGCAGCTGCGCGCCGGAGCAGGCCGCCGCGATCCACAGCTACCTGAAAGCCCACCTGCACGCCACCACCAGCGAGGGGAAGGCATGGACCGTCTCCTTCGGTGACGTCACTACGGGCCAGGCCGGCAGAGCACTTCCGGCCCCTACCGTGAGCTCACCGTCCACGCCACGCTCACCCCGCCTTCCGGGTGGAGACCCCCGCCGCTTCGTCCTCGACTACGACGCCATCGTCCACCAACCTGGAGAGCGGAAGCGTCTGGGACGGGACGCACGCCATGTTCCGGCTCGGCGCGAGCCACATCCTCGAAGGCACCGATCACCTGCTCTTCCTGCTCTTCCTCCTGCTGCCCGCGCCACTGTGCGCGATCGGGAACCGCCGGCGCGGTCTGGTCAACGCGCGGACCGCCGTCAAACGCATCGCCCGTACCACCCTCGCTCACCCTCGGGCATTCCATCGCGCTGGCCCTGAGCGCCTTAGAACTCCTAACAAAAAGCCGCAACTTACCTTGGAATGGCGGCGTCTGATGGGTTGCTAGCCTGGACATGAGAAGGGGTGAACAGCCGCCGTGGATCGTGGCGGATGGGCTGTGGGAGCGGATCGAGCCGTTGCTCCCGGTTGTACCGCGTCGCACACATCACCCGGGGCGCAGGCGTCTGGACGACCGGAAGGTGCTGTCGGGCATCCTGTTCGTGCTGTACACCGGCATTCCGTGGGAGTTCTTGCCCCAGGAGCTGGGCTTCGGCTCTGGCATGACCTGCTGGCGGCGCCTGCGTGACTGGAACGACGCGGGAGTCTGGCAGCGTCTGCACGAGTCGCTCCTGGCCGAGCTGAACGCCGCCGGCGCGCTGGACTGGTCGAGGGCGGTGATCGACGGCTCGCACGTCAGGGCGCTCAAGGGCGGCCCAGAACAGGACCGAGCCCGGTCGACCGTGCCCGAACAGGCTCCAAGCACCATCTGATCACCGAAGGGCACGGCATCCCGCTGGCGGTATCGCTGACCGGCGGAAACCGTAACGACGTCACCCAGCTCATCCCCCTGATCCAGGCCGTCCCGCCCGTCCGCGGCCGACGCGGACGGCCCCGACAACGACCGGTCGCGCTCTACGCCGACCGCGGCTACGACCACGACAAGTACCGCAAGCAGGTACGGGCCCTGGGGATCACTCCGGTCATCGCGCGGCGCGGTGTCGAGCACGGTTCCGGACTGGGTGTGCACCGCTGGGTGGTGGAGCAGAGCTTTGCCCTGCTCCACTGGTTCCGACGGCTGCGCATCCGCTGGGAGATCCGCGACGACATCCACGAAGCTTTCCTCAGCCTGGCCTGCGGCATCATCTGCTGGCGCCGACTGGTCAACCTCGCACTTTGTTAGGAGTTCTTAGGCCACCTCGAATTCCCCGCACAGCCGGTCGAGGCGTACATCGCTGTCAGTATTCTTCACGGTGCCGTTCACGCGATTCGCCCTCTCTCCGCACACGGCCACCACCGTCGACAGCCCTCGACGGCGCGTACAAGGGTGTCCCTGCGCCCACGGTTCCCGGACCACACGACCTGCCGCCGCCGTGAGAGCCATGTCCCACCCGCCCTGGGACGGCCGTCACCACCGCATGTCTCCATCGGGGCGCAGAGCAGCGGGGTCTCGCGGGGAGGGCAGGCCCCGTCATCGGCACGCGAGGTGCCGGTGTGGGCGGCCCGCGCGTCAGCGGGGCAGTTCCACGGTGATGTGCGGGGACAGTGCGCGGAGGAAGTCGGGTGCGTCGAAGAGGTCACCGGCGGAGGCGACGCCGGTCGTCCTGGTCCGGCCTGTGAGGATGCGGTCGACGGCTTCGACCGCGAGCGGCGCGGTGACGGCGTAGATGTCCTGGCCGCGGGCCACGGCGCGGCGTTCGTCGTTGCCGGAGCGCACCACGACGTCGACGATGAAGGTCTGCGCGGACCGCCCGTGCTCGTCGACGGCGGTGGGTGCAGGCGTGTCCGGTCCCGTGACGCCGTCGGCCGCCTCGGTCGTCATGTAGGTGCGCACCTCGGGGATGGAAAGGTGGCTGGGGATGGTGACGACGTCGGCCATCGTGAACTCGCCGATGACGGCCCGCGCGCCCATGGGCTCGGGGAAGGACCAGTTCAGGATGGGCAGTTCGTCGCTGTGGTACTCCAGCTGGCCGTTGGTGAAGCGGACACGGCGGCCACCGCGCCGCTCGACGGAGACCTTCCCCGCGGCGTGTGTTCCCTGCGTGGGCTCCCAGCTGTTCAGCCCGTATGCGATGTGTGCCTCGTCCGCGCTCTTCCAGTCGTCCATCGCCGCGGTGGCCAGCAGGTCGCCGAGGCCGCCGTAGAACGCCATCGCGGGGACGACCACCGCGCCGGCGTCGCGGGCCCGGTCCGCGAAGTGTGCGAAGGCGTCGGCGCCGGCCTCGATCTCGGCTGCTACATCGATGTACGGGATCCCGGCTCGCAGAGCCGTCTCGATCACCGGGGCGGCCGTCGTGGCGAACGGCCCCGCGCAGTTGATGACGGCTGCCGCGCCGGCCACTGCGTGGTCGAGCGATGCCGGGTCGTCGACCGATGCCGGGCGGACGTCGAGCCCGGGGAACTCGTCCGCCAGCGCCTTCAGTTTGTGGGCATCGCGCCCCGCCAGGACCGGAATCAATCCGCGCTCTTGCAGGTGTGCCACCACGAACCGGCCGGTGTGCCCGTACGCGCCGTACACCGTCACCGTCTGCGCCGCTGCCATGACTTCTCTCCTGTGCTCGGACCGAACGACCTCTCGACTGCGACCATCCTGGCGTCGTTGAACACGCAACCGTGATGGTCTGAAACGACAGGGTCCGTACAGTTTCAGACATGAGATCTGTCGCGCTGGCCGTCACCCACGGGATGCTGCACTTCGAATTCTCCGTGGCCCACGAGGTCTTCAGCTCGGCCCCGGCCGCGGTCACCGTCCCCTGGTACGACCTCTCCGTCTGCGGGCCGGGCACCGTGCCGTTCGGCCCGTTCCGCCTGGAGCCCGATCACGGCCTCGACCGGCTGCGGGACGCCGACACAGTGATCGTTCCCGGCTGGGCCGACGTCGACGTGGACCCGCCTGCCGAACTGGTCGACGCGGTGCGCGTGGCCCACGAGCGCGGCGCACGCGTGGCCTCCCTGTGCACCGGCGCGTTCGTGCTGGCCGCAGCCGGCCTGCTGGACGGAAAGCGAGCCACCACGCACTGGGCGCACACCGACGTCCTGGCCGCCCGCTACCCCGAGGTCGAGGTCGACCCGGACGTCCTTTACGTGGACAACGGCTCTGTGCTCACCTCTGCCGGTAAGGCCGCGGCCCTGGACCTGTGCCTGCACCTCGTCCGCCTCGACCACGGCTCGTCGATCGCCAACACCGTCGCCCGCCGCCTGGTCGTCCCCCCACACCGGTCCGGCGGCCAGGCCCAGTTCGTCACCGCCCCGGTGCCCGACCAGGACGGGCACCCACTCACCGCTCTGTTCCCCTGGATCATCGAACGGCTCGGCCAGCCGCTGACGGTGGAGGACCTGGCCCGCCGAGCCGGGATGAGCTCACGCCACCTGGGCCGTCACTTCCGCGCGGCAACCGGCACCACCCCCCTGCAATGGCTGCTGGCCCAGCGGATCCGCCATGCCCAGGAACTCCTCGAGAAGACCGACGACAGCATCGACACCATCGCCACAGCCACCGGCATGGGCACCGCCACGACCCTGCGCCGGCACTTCAACCGCACCCTCGGGGTGCCCCCGGACGCCTACCGCCGCACCTTCCGCACCCGGACCCGCCGTCCCCCGGTACCGGCGACTACCCGTCCAGCGCGGGGTGGGGAGACCGACTGAGCAGGTTTGGCCACCTAGAGTGTTCTCACTGTGTTTGACCGCTCCACGGCCAGGGTGAAGGTGGGGGCTCGGGGTGGCGCCGGCAGTCGTACGGGACCTGCGCGAGTACCGCCCGCCGGCTTCGGCGGAGGAACGGGAGCAGTTCGAGACCGACGTGCCGGCCGGGTTCGTCCTCGCGCGGGCCTCAGCGGGGCCGGCGGACGGCACCATCCGCTGGAACGTCGGTCACGTGGAGCAGATGCGGCCCTGGTTGGCCCCGGAGCCCTGGCTCGGACACCGACTCTGCTGCGCAATTCGTTCAGGCGGAGAGTCGGTAGCTGAGCCGTTCGAGTCTGCTGCTGCGGCGGGTCCGGTCGAGGGGGCCTGTGGTCCA
>NZ_JBFAKW010000218.1:0-8068 GCF_040655955.1 Streptomyces sp. NPDC050263
CCAGACTCGACCGGCACACCGCCGATCACCCAGAAGAATCCTCCGCCGCCCCAGCCGCATGATCAACCCCCGAAGGACTTACGACGCAGACCACTAAGCCCCGGTTCCGACCAGGGTCAAGATCTACGACGCGTCAGCTCGCGCCCGGGACGGTGCCGCCCTTGAGGCGTTCCAGGTCCGAGGGGCGGACCTGGATCACCACGACCGCGATCAGCGCGGCCAGGACCGTGAAGATCGCCGCCATGACGAAGGAGGCCGAGACGCCGGCGGTGAGGACCTCGTCCGCCCAGGGGTCGGGAAGCTGCCCGGTACGCCGGAACTGCAGCCGTTCGGCCGGGGTCGCCTGGGACAGGAAGTCGGGGATCTGGTTCTCCGCCTCGTTGCGGCTGGCCGTGCCGTACATCGTGACCAGGATGGACAGGCCGAGCGAACCGCCCACCTGCTGGGTGGCGTTGAGGAGTCCGGAGGCCGCGCCGGTCTCCCGCGGGGACACGTTGGAGAGCGCCATCAGCGTGAGGGACACGAACTCCATGCCCATCCCGAGGCTGAAGACGAGCATCGGCCCCAGGACACTGCCCGCGTACGTGGAGTGGACGTCGGTCAGGGTCAGCCAGGACAGGCCGCCCGCAGCGAGGATCGCACCCACCACCATGAAGGGCTTGGGGCCGTACGTGGGCAGGAACTTCGAGGCCAGCCCGGCGCCGATCGCGATGACCGCGCTGACCGGCAGGAAGGCGAAGCCGGCCGCGAGCGGGCTGAAGTCGAGCACGTTCTGCACGAAGAGCGTGAGGAAGAAGAACATGCCGAAGATCGCGGCGGCGAGGCACAGCATGATGCCGTACGTGCCCGCCCGGTTGCGGTCGGCGAACATGTGCAGCGGCGTGATCGGCTGCCGCGAACGCCGCTCGACCAGGATGAACACCGCCAGGATGACGACGGCGGCGCCGAACGAGGCGAGCGTGAGGGGGTCCCGCCAGCCTTCCTGCGCGGCTCTGATGAACCCGTACACCAGCAGGACCATGCCCGCGGTGGAGGTGAGCGCGCCGGTGACGTCGAAGTGGCCGGGGTGGCGTTCGGACTCCTTGATGAAGCGGGGTGTGGCGAGGGCGATGAGCAGTCCGATGGGGACGTTGACGAAGAGCACCCACCGCCAGTTCAGCCACTCGACGAGGATCCCGCCCGCGAGGAGGCCGATCGCGCCGCCGCCCGCCGAGACCGCGGCGAACACCCCGAAGGCCCGGTTGCGCTCAGGGCCTTCCTGGAACGTCGTGCTGACCAGGGAGAGCGCGGTCGGGGACGCGATGGCGCCGCCGACGCCCTGGAGGGCGCGTGCGGCGAGGAGTTGGGCCTCGTTCTGGGCGAGTCCGCCGAGCAGGGAGGCGAGCACGAAGAGCAGCACTCCGAAGACGAACACCCGCCGCCTGCCGAGGATGTCGCCGGCCCGGCCGCCGAGGAGCAGCAGACCGCCGAAGGTGAGCGTGTAGGCGTTGACCACCCATGCCAGGCTGGTGGTGGAGAAGTCCAGGGAGCGCTGGATGTCCGGCAGCGCGATGTTCACGATGGTGATGTCCAGGACCACCATCAGCTGGCACGACGCGATGACCAGCAGCGCCATCACGTTACCGCCGCCGTCCTGTCGGGCGGAGGCCTGGGTCGCTGAAGTCGGCTGCGGAAGGCTGCTCATGGCGTGTCGCCCGCGCGGAGGCGGGCCCTTGGAGAGGTCGGTGGACGGCTGTGCCCACCGTCGGGTCCACCGTTCGACGGTACGCCCGCGGCCGGACCGTCACCACTCGGCCATCCGCGGGACTCGATCGGCCTCGGCCGGTGTGCGGCGGCCGGCGCATACGGGCCGTGCCAGGACTCCCCCGTCGTCCTGGCACGGCCCACAGCTCGCGGCGTGCGCCGCGGTGATCTTCATGGTGCAGGAGAGGTGCCCGCCGTGTCGTTGGCGTACGGTCCACGGCTACTTGGCGATGCGTCCACACCGCCGCGCCACGCCTCGGTCAGCGCCTGTTCGCGCAGTTCGCTGGGCGGGAGGCCGTAGGCGGTGCGGAACGCCCGGGTGAACTCGGCGGCGCGCGGGAAGCCCCACCGGGCGGCGACGGCATGGATGGGCACCGCGTGCAGCCCGGGGTCGGCGAGGTCGCGGCGGGCCTTCTCCAGTCGCTGGTCCCGGATGTAGGAGGCGACCGTCAGGCCTTCGGCCTGGAAGAGGCGGTACAGGTAGCTGCGGGAGACGTGGTGTGCGGCGGCGACCCCTGCGGGGGTCAGGTCCGGGTCGCTCAGATGTCGGCGGATGTACGACTTGGCGCGGAGCGTGAGGGTACGGCCGTGGGTCTCCGGCAGGCGCCGGAGGTCGGCGTCCACGGCCTGCGCGAAGACGGCCGTGACGAGGTCGACGACCACCGTGCCCAGCCGGGGCGCGTCCGAGGGCTGGTAGGGGGCGGTGTCCGCGACCAGTCGGAGGAGGAACTGCGCCAGCAACGCGCCGATGCCCTCCCGGCCCGACACCCGACCCCCGATGAACCGGTCGGCGCGGTGACCGGGCACGACCACCAGGGACCTGGGGATCTCCAGGCCGACGAGGGTGACCGGGTCGGGGCCGGTGGCGATGTCCCAGGACCGGGAGGAGGAGTTGGTGTGGAAGTCGTTGATCCGGTAGGCCGCCTGCTCCCTGCCCCAGTCGGCGGCGCCCTCGCCCTTCAGCAGGAGGGACAGGTGGATCGTCTCGGGATCGGACTGCCGGACGAGCTTCGGCGTGCGACGGAAGACCAGGTGGTCGAAGGTGGCGGGCCATACCGTGACGTCGTCGCCCAGCCCGATCACGCGCTGGTGGCCGTGGTAGTCCGCGGTGCGGTCACTGGTGAGCTGCATGGGCGCGTGGGTGCGGCCCATGCGCTCCGCCCATGCCTCGAACCGCGCGTCCACCGGTAGGTCCGCGGTGCGGAAAACCGATTCGTGCAGCACAAACGAAGTCAACCACACCGCTCGGACGGGCTCGTTGGCGCGGGCGGGCGGACACCACACGCCGCGCAGTGATGCCACGTTACCGATCAGTCATATTACTGAACCGTAACCTGCCGACCGCTACCCGAGGCAACCCACCCACCGCTACGGTCCTGACAGTTCGTCTAAGAGCGGCGCTCGGCAGCGGTGGACGACCGAGGCCCTGCGCCGCTCGGTCGTCACGGCCCGCACCCCACCGGGCCGTCCGCCACCCGAGCCGCAGACGAAGGCTCGGCCTCCCCCTCACCGGAGGTCCGCCATGCCCGCCCCCACCCGCCTGTCGGCCGCGGCCGTCACCGCCGCCGCCTGCCTCGGAGTCACCGCAGTACCCGCAGACGCGACGGCCCAGTCGGACGCCGTGGTCTCGCGCGGCGTCACCATCCCCACGTTCTACAACCCGCCCGCCTCGCTCCCGGCGGCGGACGGCGCCCTGGTCCGGTCCGAACCGCTCCCCCTCGCGTTGAGCCTGCCGGGCATCGACGGACCGCTGCCCGGGACCGCGACCCGCCTGATGTACAAGTCCACGGACTCCGCCGGCCGGCCCATGGCGGTCACCGGCGCGTACCTCGATCCGACGGCCCGCTGGAAGGGCGGCGGGCCGCGGCCGCTGGTCGCCCTGGCGCCCGGCACCATGGGCCAGGGCGACCAGTGCGCCGCCTCCCTCGGCCTCGAACACCCGCTCCTCGTCAACGGGCAGACCCTGTCGGTCGGTTACGAGACCCTGGCGATCTACCGCCTCCTCGCCCGGGGCATCGCCGTCGTGGTCACGGACTACACCGGGCTGGGCGCGACGGACCGGCTGCACACCTACGTCAACCGGGTGGACGAGGCGCACGCCGTCCTGGACGCCGTCCGCGCGGCCCGCTCCCTCGACGGGACGTCGCTCACGGCCGGCTCCAAGGTGGGGCTGTTCGGCTACAGCCAGGGCGGCGGGGCCACGGCGGCCGCCGCCGAACTCCAGCCGTCCTACGCCCCCGACGTCACCCTCTCCGGGACCTACGCCGGGGCGCCGCCGGCCGATCTGGCCGCCGTCACCAAGGCCATCGACGGCAGCGACCTGGCCGGGGCGCTGGGCTGGTCGGTGAACGGCTTCCTCGAGTCCGACCCCGCCCTCGAGCCGATCGCCGACGCCCACCTGAACGCGGCGGGCCGCGCCGCGCTCAAGGACCTGTCGACGATGTGCGTGGGCGACGCGCTCCTCGCCTACAACTCGGCGCGCAGCACCGCCTGGACCACGGACGGGCGTTCCATCAGCGACGTCGTCCAGTCGGAGCCGGCGCTCAAGGCGTTCCTGGCCGACCAGCGCATCGGCCGCCTCGAGCCGACGTCTCCGGTACGGGTGGCGACCGGCACCGCCGACGACCTGGTGCCGCACGCGCAGGCCCGCGCCCTCGCCGTGGCCTGGTGCGCCAAGGGGGCCGACGTCACCTACAAGCCGGTGGTCCTGCTCCCCCTCGGCCGGGCCCTGATCAACCACTTCACGCCGTTGCTCGTCGACCAGGGCGACGCGATCTCCTGGCTGGCCGACCGGCTCGACGGCAGGCCCGCGAACTCCAACTGCTCCACTCTTCCGCTGCTGCCCTGACTCCGGGCGCCGAGGCGGCGGCGGCCCGGCATCCGGCCCGGGGCGGGCCGTCGCGGCGAAGGCGCCGGATCCGGCGGCGAAGGCGATGACGAGCGCGTTCGTCCAGTCGTAGCCGCCGCTGCTCTCGTAGGTGGTGCCGTCGTCGAGTACGCACTCGGAGCCCGGCGGGAAGCAGGAGGCGCGGTGTGTGACGAGGTGTCGGCGGGTCTCCGCCGGCGCCTTCTCGCCGCGGCAGGCGGGCGCGGGGACGAGTCCGCGCCGGACTGGGACTCATGCTCGGCCTACGCCACCGCTGCTCGGCCTACGCCACCGCTCCGGCTCCCAGCAGGTAGCAGCCGAGGGCCGCCGCTGCCGCCGTCTTCGCCGACCGGCGCAGCAGGTTCACCGCCCGGTCCGGCCGCCTGCCGGGCAGGGCGACGGAGATGAGCTTGACGACGACGGCGACGCACCGGACGGGATCGCGAACAGGGTCGCCGTTCCTGACAGGGCCGACACGGCTGGGGCTCGTCTTCCGTCGGGAGCCGCGTGATCGGTGTCGTGCGTCGCGGCACTCGCCGATCTTGGACGGAAGCCGAGCTGCCCAGCCGTGACGGAGGCCACAAGTCCGCGTCACGGGCCTGTCACAGTGACGCGGCGGCGGCGCTCTCAGCCGAGGTGATAGCTGTCGCCGTACACCTTCCAGTCCAGCGGCGTGTCGAGGTTGAGGTTGCCCTTGCGCAGGAAGACGCGCTGGGCGGTGTCCACGCGGCTGGTGTCGCTGTGCGCCTCCTCCTGCTTCATGGCCCAGACCCGGGCGTCGAGGAAGGCGTTCAGATACGCCGTCTCGCCGCCGCCCTGGGCCGGCGGCTTCGCCTTGGCCAGCGCGCGCTTGCGGATGTTGCGGAAACTGGTCGGGTCGGTGCCGTCGCCGTGCATGACGATGGCGTCGTAGTACACGAACTGGCCGAGGACGCCCAGGCCGTCCGTCTTGCCCTGGCTGACCGCCGGGTTGAAGTAGACGCGGTCGCGTTCGTCGTTCTGGGCCTGCTGGAACACCGTGTCCTGGGCGGCCTTGCGCCAGTCCTTGGGGTAGTTCGGGTCGAGGCCGGCGTGCGAGTCGGTGCCGTCGACCGCGCGCAGGGCGGGCAGGTATTTGGCAAGAACGTTGCCCGGCTTGCGGTCGACGTAGAGCTCCACGAGGTCGAGCATGTCGCTGGTGCCGGAGCAGAAGCCGATGATGCCGGCGGTGTAGCCGCGGCCGTCGCCGATGTCCTCGATGTACTTGTACTGGGCCTTCCAGTCGAGCGAGGAGTTCTCCGCGCTCGACACCAGCTTCATGGCGATCTCCTTCTTCGCCGGGTCGTCGAGACCCTTCGCCTTCGCGGTGGTGGCCGCGCCCGCGCTCTGCGCGTCGAGGAGCGGTACGGCCGCCAGGGCGCCGGCGACGGCTCCGGTCAGGGCGAGGAAGACGCGACGGGAGGTGGGGGCGGGGGTGCGGCCGTCGACCGGCCGGGATATGTGCGCCACAGGGGCTCCAGACAAGGAGTGGGGGGTGGGGTGACTTCCGTGTTGCGAACCGAATTGCGACTGACAGGAAAGTTTCCTATCAAGCACGCGCGACAGAAGTAACCCTGCCGAAGACATGTTCGTGCGATCGAACAAAGATCCGCCGCGCCGCGGGCCAGGCTAGAGCAGACGGATCATCAGAAACACGAAGAAACCAATGAGTCCGATATGAAAGAGGGCCATGCAGATCCACTGGGACACAGGCATGCGCCAGGCCGTCGACTGGAGGATCTCCCACTCGCTCACCGCGAAGGCGGCCAGCACCAGACCGAGCACCTCCCACAGCACGATCCACCAGCCCGACGGACTCGCCCCCAACGTGCCGTCGATCGCGGCGGGGATGCGCGTCGCGCGGTGCAGCAGGAAGAGTCCGATGAAGAGCTTGTGCCAGCCGTGACCGGCGTCGGGTGCGGCAGTTACGCGCGGGGCGGGCGCGGCTGGTGCGGCTGGCGTAAATCCGGTCGACATTCGCACATTTGATCACCTTCCCGCGACGAAGGCACCCCCTCCCCCGCCCGCCCCCGGTCGCGAGCGCGAGCGGCACGGTGGCCACCACGCCGGCCCAGCGCTGGTCAAGCACCTCCAGGGGCTGGGCGGGATCCGCCGGGCGGTGCCGGCCCTGCAGATGGGCCAGTACTCGACCGACGGCATCAGCGGCGGGACGGCCTTCAAGCGCCGCTGCACCAGCGGGAGCACGGACAGCTTCGCCCTGGCGACCGTCACGGCGGGGCGAACTTCACGGGCATCTCTGACGGCACCTGCACGGACGCCGTCACCGGTGACGTGAAGAGCTTCCCGAACGGCTCCCTGACGGTGTCCGCGCCCGGCAAGGGCAACCTGCGGATGTACGCGCTGAACGGACCCGGAAAGGTGGGAGTCGACGGGCCCTGTCCGAAGTAGCGCCGGATACGGCCACTGCCCCGGGCACGGCCACGGCCACTCATGGAATGTCGCCCCGCCAGTCGAAACGGCGGTCGTCGGCGCCGCGTCGCTCGTACAGGGCGCGGCCGCCGGGCCCGTAACGGCCTATCTCGGTGGTCAGCGCCGCCTCGCGGTCGTGGGCGGAGCGGTCCGTGACATCCAGCAACAGCCCGTCCAGCGGGCCGCCCACCAGTTGGGCGTACACGCGGTCCGGGCGGGGCCCCGCGTCGTCGTGATCGGCGCCGTAGACCCGGCCCCGCAAGAACTCAACCTCGTCCATGACCAGCAGCCTGTCACCCACCACTGACAACGGCCCGTCGAGCACTCTTCGGCCAAGGCCGTGCCCGGACCTGGCACGCATCGCCCACGTCCGTCCGGTTGCGTCCCAACTCGGCCAATTGTGCCGCCAGTTATGACCGAAAACGCCAGTAACTCCAGCACAACCATCCGAAGGCCCCGCCCGTCACATAAGGCAGGAGTAACCAACTCCTAAACACACAAGGGGGAAATATGCGCTTCACTCACTCCATGCTGGGCGCCGCGGCACTGGCCGCCCTGGCGGTGGGGGCCACCACCGCCCTGGCGGCACCCGCCTCCGCCGCACCCAACACCACCCCGCAGAAGGTCTGCGGCAGCGGCTACAAGACCGTGAACTCCGCCGCCGTCGGCTCGCTGGGCACCCTCTACCTCGCCTACAACTCCGGCAACGGCAACAACTGCGTCGTCACCATCCGCAACAACCCCGGCACCGCCATGGACATGTCCGCCTGGATCTACGTCCCCGAGACCAACGAAGGGGACGAGGACTACGGGAGCTACACCTCCTACGCCGGCCCCTCCTACGTCATCGGAAAGGGCCACTGCGTCGACTGGGGCGGCAACATCGGAAACACCTACGTCCAGGTGATCGGCTCCAACTGCGGCTCGCGCGCGGAACACCGCACCACCTACACCCGCTGACCCACCCACCACACCCGGACGCATGGCGCCGGCCTCGGGCCGGCGTTCCTC
>NZ_JBFAKW010000219.1:0-8001 GCF_040655955.1 Streptomyces sp. NPDC050263
TCGTACTGGACGTACTTGGGCTTTCGGCCGGTGCGGCGAGAGTGCGTGCCGGGCGTCGCGACGGGGCGAACGTTGCCTGCCGCGGCACTAGGTGTTGGTCGCCCGTCACGTTCTGCCGTACGGGCGGCTGTTGACGGCCCGGTCGGTCCCCGAATTCCCCCGAGGGGGTCGGCCGGGCATCGAGACGACACGAAGGCTCCACCCAATGACGAGTCTCTTTACGCCAGTACAGGCCGTCTCCGTCGGTCACCCCGCCTATAGCCAGACCCTCCGGTGCGTGCCGGCTGCGGCTGAGATCGGCCGCAGGCTCGTCCGGGACGTCCTCGGCATATGGCACCTCGACAGCCTCGCCGACCGCGCCACGCTGATCGTCACAGAGCTGATCGCGAACGCTGCCAGGCACACCTGCTGTCGTGACATCCGCCTGATCGTCGGGCGGCCGAGCGCGACGCGCGTACGTGTCGGCGTCGTGGACCGGGAACCCTTGGGTCTGCCGACCCTTGGCACAACCGGTGCGGATGACGAGTCGGGCCGCGGCCTGCTTCTCATCGACGCGATCGCCGACCGGTGGGGTTACGACCTGCGTGGCTCGGGCCGACACACATGGGGCAAGGAAGTCTGGGCCGAAGTCCGTGTCAGGGGCGACGAATGAACCCTGGTCGCGGCGCACCTGCTCCTCCCGGGTGTCTCCCGTCCCTGGCACTACGACCTCCCCATCCACCCGACAGCGCCCCTGGAGGCCGCATGCCTACTTTCTCCACTCCCCCTTCCAGTCCGTTGCGAGGAGGCCCGGTGACGACCGTCGTCGAACAGCCCACTACTGGCCGTCCGTGGGGTGCCAGCCGTCTTGCGCCCTACCCGACCACCCTTCAGCGCCTGCATGCCACGGTCACCGTCGACCCCGACACGCAGCTCGGAGTGTTCCACGACCGCGCAGGTCAGGTGATCGAGATGGGCGCTCACGGCACCAGCAAGGGCACTGAGACCTCGACCACCACGAACTCGGACTCCAAGAACGACCAGGGGCACGACCAGGACTCCGAGCAGGACTGACGACGTGGCCGAAGAGAGGCCGGTTCTCGTGGCCACAGAGGCGGACGACCTGACCGCCGACATGGTGATCACTGAACTCAACCGGCGGAATGTGCCCGTCGTCAGGTTCAATCCTGCGGACATCGGTGCCGATCTGACGGTCTCGGCTCGGTTCGGCACCTGCCCGGCCTCCATGGTCGGGCAGGTGCGCACTCTGTCCAGGACCGCCGACCTGACCTGCGTCCGGGCGGTGTACTGGCGGCGCCCCGAATGGCCCGCCTTCTCCCATCTGGAACCGGACGACGCCCGATTTGCGGCTGCGCAGGTCCGCTTTGGGCTCGGCGGCAGCCTCTACGCAATGGATTGCCCGCTCTGGGTCAATCACCCCCTGCGCATCGCCGCCGCCGACTACAAACCCGCTCAGCTCGCCCTCGCCCAGCGACTCGGCCTTGCCGTCCCCCCTACCCTCGTCACCAATGACCCGGTCGAGGCACGCGAGTTCATCACGAGCCAGGGCGACGTGATCTCCAAGACCTTGCGCTGGACCCCGTACACGCGGGACGGCGTGCCGGTCACCGGCTGGGCCGATCCGGTGTCCGCCGACGAGATCGACGAGAGCGTTCGCGTGACCCCACACCTGTTCCAGGCTTGTGTGGACAAAGTTGCCGACCTCCGAGTGCTGGTCGTGGGCCGCCACACGTTCGCCGTCCGCATCGATTCCGAACTACTCGACTGGCGCAAGGATTACAGCGCTCTCACCTACGCCGTCGGGCACCTCCCCGACCCGGTGAACAAGGCGCTGCACCTCTACCTGGAGTTCCTCGGTCTGGTCTCGGGGAGCTTCGATATCGCGGTGGACCGGGCGGGCGACTACTGGTGGCTGGAGCTGAACCCGAACGGCCAGTGGGGATGGCTGGAGACGGAGACCGGCCTCCCGATGTCCGCCGCATTCGCCGACCTGCTCAGCAAGGAGACCACTGATGAATGACTCGGCGCCCGAGCGCCACCGCCTCGCCGAACTGTTGGCACAGAACGGTGCCCTCACCTCTCTTTGGCTGCGTGCGGCCGTCGAGGCCATACCACGCGAGGTCTTCCTCGACCCTGGTGTGTTCCTCGACGAAGGCGGCAGTTGGCGGCCGGTGACGGCGGTCGGCACCCACCCGGCCGAGTGGCTGGAGATCGCGTACAGCTACGACACACTCACCACCCAGCTCAACGGTCACCTGACCGCCGACCAGGTCAGCGACCCCGTCGAGGGCATCCCCACTTCTTCTTCCACCACGCCGGCCACGGTGGTCGGCATGATCGAGAGCCTGGACCTGGAGACGGGCCATCGAGTGCTGGAGATCGGCACGGGTACCGGCTACTCCTCCGCTTTGATGTGCCACTACCTCGGCGAGGACAACGTGACCACGGTCGAGGTGGATCCGGAGGTGGCGGGGCGGGCGGACGCCGCCCTCGAAACGGTCGGCTTCTCGACGTGGACCGTCACCGGCGACGGCCTCCTCGGGTATCCCCGGAACGCGCCGTACGACCGCGTGATCTCCACGTGCGCCGTTCGCCGCATCCCGCACACCTGGGTCCGGCAGACCAAGCCCGGTGGCGTGATCCTTAGCACCGTGGGTTCCTGGCCGTACGGCACAGGTCTGGCCAGAGTCACGGTCGACGACGATGGCACCGCCGAGGGCAGGATCATCGGCCGGTCTTCGTTCATGCAGGCGCGGGCGCAGGCCGTTGTTCCGGTGGCCGGCGACCTTTCCGCCTGGACGGCATACGCGGACAGCGAGAGGGAGACCAAGGCACCTCCCACGATGCTGGACGAGTGGATGCCCGCCTTCCTCGCCCAGCTCGCCGCGCCCGGTGCACAGCTCGTACGCGCCGCTCGGAGCGACGGGACCAAGCTCCTGTACGTCTTCGACCCGGAGCGGGAGTCCTTCGCCCAGTTCATCGCTGACGGCGACGCCTGGACGGTCCGGCAGGGCGGAGCCGTGGCCCTGTGGGACGAAATCGAGGAGGCTCTCGTCGCGTGGCAGCACGCGGGCAGCCCCGACATCGACACCGTGCGACTCCGGATCACCGCCGGCTCCCATACGTACTGGATAGACGGCAATCCGTCGCTGCGCTGGGAGCACCGCCTTGCCTGAAGGGCGATGAGGTGGCCGGCCCGCCGTGCCCGCTGCTTTCCTTGGTGCAGGCACCGAGCCGTAGCTTCTGTCGGAATGGGTGAAGCGACGTGAGGCAAAAGTCGGGCGGAGCTTCGGGCCGATCCATCGTGCACACGCCGAGCAGGGCTGGTTCCTGTACGCCACTGTGTGCGCCCTGGTCGAGGCCGACGGGGCGCGGCCGGGCATCGCGGAGCACATTGCCGCCCTGCCCGGCATCGCGTTCGTCGACCTGGATCTCCCGGCCGCCCTGTCGGTGGCCCGGGCGGGCACGTGGGGCGACGCCCACACGCTCCATGCCGCACGCCCCAGCCCTGACCGACCGGACGGTGCGGTGATCGGGACCATCAGGCCGCGCATGTGGAAGGAGCACCCGGTGCGCACCCTGGACCTCAGCCCCTGAGGTCGGGGGCAACGCGCACCGCGGGTCCGCCGCTCAGCGGATCCGGGGCTTCGCCGCCGAGCGGTCCGCGAACAGCTCCGTCTGTCGTTCGGTGGGCAGGTTGCCCAGGGAGATGAGGTGGGGGGCCTGGGCGTAGCCCGCCGCTCGGGCTGCCTCCTTCGCCGCCCACAGGGCCCGGACCGTGCCCTGGACGCCGGTGGGCGGGCAGCCGGCGACGACGGTTGCGCAGGCTGTCGCCGCTGCCAGCGCGCCGCCCGGTTCCGTCAGTTCGGAGACCAGACCGATTTCGTGCGCGCGGCGGGCCGAGACGCGTTCCGCCGTGCCCATGAGCATCATGCGGGCGACCTCGCCGTACGGCATCCGCTGGGCCAGGAGCACCGATTCGTAGGCGCTGACCATGCCGTAGGTGGTGTGGGGGTCGAAGAACTCGGCGTCCACGCCGGCCACGATGAACTCGCACTCGCCCAGCAGATAGAACGCGCCGCCGCAGGCCATTCCCTCCACGGCGGCGACGACCGGTTTCCACAGGTCGTTGGCCTTGGGGCCGACGGCGAGCAGCGGGTCGTCCTGCATGTAGGGGGAGTCGGGCTGGGGGACCACCGAGTCGCGGTCCAGGCCGGTGGAGAAGGCCCGGCCGCCGGCTCCGGTGAGGACGACCGCACGGACCGTGTCGTCGAAGCGCAACTCCCGCCAGACGTCGGTCAGCTCGCCGACCGTCGCCAGGTCGATCGCGTTGAGTTTCGTCGGGCGGTCGAGGGTGACCACCGCGACCCCGGTGTCCTTGTCGGCGGCGAGGCGCACGGTCATGGGCGCTCCAGGATCCACTGGGGGAGACCGGTGGCGGTGAAGACCGCCTGCACTCGGGCGCCGATGCGGACGCGGTCGGGGGAGATCGAGTCGAGGGGGGCGCCGGGTTCGGTCACCAGGTTGCCCACCAGGCGGATCCGGGGTGTCTCGGCCAGCTCGACGAGGATCACGTTGTAGGGGGCCTGTGCGGCGTAGTCCGGCAGGAGGGGCGGGTGCGGGACCACGTAGGACCAGATGCGGCCGCGGCCGGAGGTCGGACGCCACTCGCCGGCGAAGGACCGGCAGTGCGGGCAGCAGGGGCGGGGCGGGAAGCGGGGTTCGCCGCAGTCGGCGCAGGCCTGGACGCGGAGTTCGCCCTCGGCCGCGTACCGCCAGAAGGGGGCGCCGTCGGCGTCGGGCACGGGGGTCAGCATCGCGGATTCAACTCCCTTGGATTCTCCGTCGGTTCCTCGGTCTTCGGTCTTCGGTCCTCGGTCTTCGGTCTTCGGTCCTCGGTCCTCGGTCTTCGGTCTTCGGTCTTCGGTCTTCGGTCCTCGGTCTTCGGTCCTCGGTTCCTTGGCCGGTCCCTCGGTCAGGTCCTCAGCAGCAGGGCCGAGGTCGGGACGCCCTCGCCCGCCGTGACCAGGCAGGTCGCGGCGTCCGGGACCTGGGCGGTGCTCGTCCCGCGCAGTTGCTTCACGCCCTCGTTGATCAGGTTGAACCCGTGGACGTAGGCCTCGCTGAGGCCGCCTCCGCCGGTGTTGAGGGGCAGTCGTCCGCCGGTCTCCAGGGCGCCGCCCTCGGTGAACGCGCCGCCCTCGCCCCGGCCGCAGAAGCCGTAGCCCTCCAGGGAGAGCGGGACGAGCGGGGTGAAGGCGTCGTAGATCTGGGCCACGTCGACGTCCTGCGGGGTGAAGTCGGCGTGTTTCCACAGGTGTCGGGCCGCTGCCCAGGCGGGGCCGGTGAGCGGGTCCTCGTTCCAGTAGTTGACCATGCCGTGGTGCTGGGCGGGCAGGCCCTGGGCCGCGGAGTGGACGTAGACGGGGCGGTGGCGGCAGTCCCGGGCGCGCTCCCTGCTGACGATCACGCAGGCCAGCGCTCCGTCCGTCTCCAGGCAGTTGTCGTAGAGGCAGAGGGGCTCGCTGATCCAGCGCGCGGTCATGTACATCTCGCGGGTGAGCGGGCGGTCGTACATGATCGCCGCCGGGTTCTGGTTGGCCCGGTTGCGGCAGGCGAGGGCCACGTTGAAGAGGTGGTCGCGGGTCGTGCCGTACTCGTGCATGTGGCGGCGGGCGAGCATGGCTATCTCGTCGGCCGGCCGGAGCAGTCCGAAGGGGCGGGTCCACTGGGCCGGGGTGGGGAGCTGGACGGTCGTGTCGGTCCACGGGCGGGGCCCGCTGCCTCGCTTCCTCGACCGCCAGGCGACGCCGACCGTGGCCTGGCCCGCGGCGATGGCGGCGGCTAGGTGCGCGACGGTGGCGCAGGAACCGCCGCCGCCGAAGCCGACCTTGCTGAAGAAGGTCAGGTCGCCGAAGCCGACGGCCTTCGCCAGCTCGACCTCGTCCGTCTCCTCCATGGTGTAGGAGGCGAGGGCGTCGACCTCGCCCGGGGCGATCCCGGCGTCGTCGAGGGCGGCCAGGACGGCCCGGCAGGCGAGGGTCTTCTCGTCGTCGGGGAGGTGCTTGGCGAACGGCGTCTGGCCGATGCCGACGACGGCGGTGGCGTCCTTGAGGGTCACGCTGCACGCACCTCCGCATGAGGGAATGGCGGCCGACAACAGTCGGCTGACAGTCCGTCAGGTTACCGCTAATCTGACGGGTAGTCAGCTAGTGGGGAGGCCGGTCGTGCGCGGTGACGTGGAGTGGGGAACGATCCCCGGGCTGGTGAGCCGGGCCGCCGAGCGGTACGCCGACACCGAGGCGGTGGTGGAGGGCCGGACGAGGATCTCGTACGCGGAACTCGGCGCCCGGGTGGAGCGGGCGGCGGCGGCCTGTCTGGCGAACGGGATCGGACCGGGCGACCGGATCGGCATCTGGGCCCCGAACTCCCTCGACTGGATGGTCGCGGCGCTGGGCGCGGTGTCCGCGGGAGCGGTGCTGGTACCGGTCAACACGCGCTTCAAGGGCGTCGAGGCGGCGGACGTGCTGCGCCGGAGCGGCGCGCGGCTGCTGTTCGTGACGGGCACGTTCCTGGGGACGTCGTACGTCGCGTCGCTGCGGCGGGCGGCGGGCGAGGGCGGCGGCGCGGGGCCGTTGCCCGGGCTGCCGGACCTGGCCGAGGTGGTCGTCCTGTCGGACGACGCGCCCGCCGACTTCCGCACCTGGAAGGACTTCCTGGCGAGCGGGGAGGGGGTGGGGCGGGCGGAGGTCCGGGAGCGGGCTGACGCGGTGTGCGGGGAGTGGCCGTCGGACATCGTCTTCACGTCCGGTACGACGGGCCGCCCCAAGGGCGCGGTGATCACGCACGCGCAGACGCTGCGGGCGTACGAGGTGTGGTGCGACCTGGCCGGACTGCGCCGGGGCGACCGCTACCTCATCGTCAACCCGTTCTTCCACACCTTCGGCTACAAGGCCGGCGTGATCGCCTGCCTCATGCGGGGCGCGACGATGATCCCGCAGCCGGTGTTCAACGTGGACACGGTCCTGGCGAACGTGGCCGCGGAGCGGGTGTCGGTCCTGCCCGGCCCCCCGACGCTCCACCAGTCCCTGCTGGACCACGCGTCCCGCGACAAGCACGACCTGTCCGCGCTGCGGCTGGTGGTCACGGGCGCGGCGGTGGTGCCGCTGCGGCTCGTCGAACGCCTGCGGGGCGAACTGGGCGTGGAGACGGTCCTCACGGCGTACGGCCTCTCGGAGGCGAGCGGTGTCGTGACGATGTGCCGCCGGGGCGACGATCCGACGGTCATCGCCTCGACCTCGGGCCGCGCGATCCCCGGCACGGAGGTACGGGTGGACGCGGCCCCCGGCGAGCCCGGGGAGGTCCTGGTCCGCGGCTTCAACGTCATGGACGGCTACTTCGAGGACGAGGCGGCCACGGCGGAGGTGCTGACCGCCGACGGCTGGCTGCGCACGGGCGACGTGGGCGTCCTCGACGCCGCCGGCAACCTCCGTATCACCGACCGCCTGAAGGACATGTTCATCGTCGGCGGCTTCAACGCCTACCCGGCGGAGATAGAGCAACTCCTCGGCCTGCACCCGGACGTGGCCGACGTCGCCGTCATCGGCGTCCCGGACGCCCGGCTGGGCGAGGTGGGCAAGGCGTACGTGGTCCGGCGGCGGGGCGCGCTGTCGACGGCCGACGACCTGATCGCGTGGGCCCGGCGGGAGATGGCGAACTACAAGGTGCCCAGGGCGGTGGAGTTCGTCCCCGAACTGCCGCGCAACGCGAGCGGGAAGGTCGTGAAGGGGGAACTGCGGGCGCGGTGAGCCGCCGGGGCCCCGGGCCGGCCCCGGACACACCACGGCCGCGGCGGCTCCCCCTCCGCGCCGCCGCGGCCGATCCCCGTCGAAATGGTGCTGGGTGGTGCCTAGTGCCGCGGCAGGCAACGTTCGCCCCGTCGCGACGCCCGGCACGCACTCTCGCCGCACCGGCCGAAAGCCCAAGTACGTCCAGTACGAG
>NZ_JBFAKW010000220.1:0-7317 GCF_040655955.1 Streptomyces sp. NPDC050263
GCACCAACAAACTCACCTACCTGACGGGCGACCAGCACAACACCTCCTCGCTGGCCCTCAACCCGGACACCGGCCAGACCTTCACCAAGCGCTACCTGACCCCCTTCGGCGCGGACCGCGGCACCCCGCTGTACGGCCCCTGGCCCGACGACAAGGGCTTCCTCGGCAAGACGAAGGACGCCACGACGGGCCTGACCCACATCGGCGCCCGCGAATACGACCCTGCCATCGGCCAGTTCATCAGCGTCGACCCGATCCTCGCGATGGATGCACCCCAATCCCTCAACGGGTATTCCTACGCTGGCAACAACCCAGTAACGAGTTCCGACCCCACCGGCCTGTGCGCGGACTTCGACTGTCCGACGCGGCCCGGGCCGGGATACGAGAACACGACGCCCGGCCACACACCCGGACCACCGAAGAAGTCTGCCAACACGATCGCAGCCGAAAACGGAGAGTGCTACAACTGCGAGGGTACGGCTTCTAGCGATAGTGGCGGCAATGTAATTGTCCTTGCTGAAGTCCCTGAACCTCAGCAGTATGTATATCAGGCACCCAACGGGGTTTGTATTTTCGCTGTAGCCAGCAGTTGTGGAACCGGGGCGGTCGGGTCACCGCCGGGCGCATCTGACATACCTGACCTTCCCTGTCCCGCCGGCGAATCCCAGTGGGTTTGCAGCGCACGAAATCAGCTATACAAATTCGGAATGCTGACCGGTATGACTGGTGGCTCGATCGGTTTGTTCGGTTTGCGCCCGGGAACGCGATGGAATCAGTTGGTTCGCCTTCCTGAAGGGCTAACTAGGTCTCAGTTCTCTGAAATTGGTGGCGCATTCCGGAAGGAGCTGAATATCGACGCCGATGTTGTTGTGCAAGGGAGCCGGGTCACTGGAAATGTGACTGGTGCGTCGGACCTGGATATTGCGGTCAGGGTAACACCGGAGAGTTTCGATTCATTGGTGGCGAAGAGGTGGCCCAATGTGAAACCAGGGTCTGCGCAGGAGCGAACCAGGGACTGGGCTATTGATACGGGTAAGATCACGGCTGGTGACGCGAGGCCAAAGCTCAGCGGATTGCGTTCTCGGGTCCAGGCGATCCTGGGGGACAATGTTCACCACGTCGACGTTTCGATCATCAAGATGGGAGGTGCCTTCGATAATGGTCCCTTCATCGGCATCCGATGAATCAGTTTCTGCCAACGACCTGGACTGTTCGATCTATGTCGACTCGGCAAGTCAGGAAGCTGTCCTGAAGGCTGTCGAGAGGAAACTGGGTGGTACGACTGAAATGAACGACGTTTTGGTCTCCTCGACTGTAAGGGTGTATGTCGCTCACAATGATTATGAAGGTGATTCGACGGATCCATCAGATTTTATTGGTTGGCCCTCCGTTCTGGAGTGCGAGATTCTGAACGGGGTCAACGAAGAAACCTACATGGAAGATATTGGTGCTTCCTTGTCCGCCTTGTGGGAAACGGGTTTCCGAGCCGTGGCTGCCTGCAACTTCGAGGACCGTTTGCCAAGGGGTGGCGGTATTGGTCTATATTCCTGACGGGCTTCGGAGGTAAAGAAACCTTCGGTTTGTGAAATTTTACTGGGCGTGGCAGAGGTCAAGTTTGCCCGGTCCAGTCACCTTCGGCTGGACCGGAATCTAGCGTTGCATCCGGAGTGCGCAGTTGGCTGGCATCGGGCTCACAGTTGTTATCTAGCCGCGCGCGAATACGATCCAGCGGTCGGCCGTTTCGTCAGCGTCGCCCCGATCCTTGACATGAACGACCTGCAGACCGTCAAACGGCTACAGCGGAGGAACGTACATACGAGTGAGTTGGAGCGGCACTTGCGCGGTCTTGTAGCCGGGGGACGTCGGGCCGACTGAGGCAGAGCTGGGCTCTGGAAACCGGGAGAACGGTTCCCACGGAGGGGGCATGCGGCGCTGGGAAAAGGTGTTGGTGGCGTTTGAGCGCAGCTTCGGGACGGGGGAGCCTCCCACCCGGTTGGAAGTTGCGGTGGCTCGCCATCCGGTGCGGTCTGCGGGATCTTGTTGGCGGTCGCGGTCGCCTGGGCGTTGTCCGGTTTCGGCGATCCCTGGGTTCTGTTCCAGGCAGCTCTGTTCGGTGCTGGGGTGGGGCTGTGCTGCTGGGGTGCGGCCCGCCTTGCGCGATGGCAGCACGACTATGACGCGAGGACCGGCCGGTACGAGGAAGCACGGCAGGAAGCCATGCGGAAGCGGGCAGAGCCTCTCTCGCCGGGTGCGATGGTTCTGCGGCTGCTCGGCGCATGGGTAGTCATGTCAGGGGCGTTGTGGGCGATCGGCTCGCTGGATGACCCTCCCTGAGGCTTGCTGTGGTCTGCCGTTTTCGGAGCCCTGATCGTGGTGGGGTCCTTCACAACTGCCTGGCTGAAGCAGAGGCGTTCTCGGTGATCTCGAACCACACCGTCTTTCCGCCGCCGGGTGTCGGTGACACCCCCCACTTGTCCACCATCGCGTCCAAGAGGAACAGGCCTCGGCCGCCTTCCGACTCCGGGTGCAACTCCGCCGGGGTCGGGAGTAGTTGGCCGTAGTTGTCTGTCACCTCGGCTCTTACTCCCGCCGGTTGCTTCAGGAGGAGCAGCCTGCAGTGCCTGTCCGGGGCGTGGCGGACCACGTTGGCGATCAGTTCTGTCAGGGCCAGTTCGACCGGGTCCGTCAGGTCCTTCAGGTCCCAGTCCGCCAGGAGGGTGCGGGCGATTCTGCGGATGTGGCGGGCCGAGTGGGCGCCGACTGTCAGCGTCATCCGGTACTGCGTGGGGACCGGGGGCGCGTAGATCGAGGGGAAGTATCCGTTCACGGGACGAGGGTGACCTGCTCCAACTACTCTGGGCTACGTCGTGAATACAACCCGTTGTGTCGTGGGAGGCCCTGCGTGACCCATATCAACGTCCTTGATCCCGGAGCCTCGCCGCTCGACTACTACGGGTTCGAGCTTCGGCGGTTGCGGGAGGCCGCTGGACTTACGCAGCAGCAGCTCGGGGGCATCCTCAACTACACCGGGTCGCTCGTTGGGCAGGTCGAGACCGCGCGGAAGGTTCCCACCCCTGAGTTCAGTGAGCGGGTGGATGCGGCCCTCGGGACCGGCGGTCTGTTCTCGCGGCTCGTCGAGCTTGTGCTTCGCAGTCAACTTCCGGCCTGGTTCCGGCAGGTGGCGGAGCTGGAAGCGCGGGCCGCTGAGATCTGCACTTTCCAGACCCACCTGGTGCATGGCCTGCTCCAGACCCCCGCCTACGCGCGTGCCGTCCTCGGGGTGCTCGACAAGAACGACCTCGACGACCGCACCGCCGTCCGACTCGCTCGCCAGCGTATCTTCGAGAAGGGTGAACCGCCGGTCTTCTGGCTGGTGTTGAGTGAGGCCGCTCTGTGTCAGGAGATCGGTGGCCGGGTCGTCATGCGTGAGCAACTCGCCCATCTGTTGTCGTTCGAGGACGATCCCCGGATCAACATCCAGGTGCTGCCGTTCGCCGCCGGGGCGCATCCCGGGACGCAAGGCTCGTTCAACCTCTATCGGTTCTCCAGTGACCCGACCATCGTCTATACCGAGGGGTATGGCATCGGGTATCCGAGCGCGAACCCGGACACCGTCAAGGACTGTTCACTCCGTTACGATCATCTCCGGGCTGCTGCTCTCTCCCTCAAGGATTCGGCACGGCTGATCCGGCGAGTGATGGAGGAACGCTATGGAGAAGAACTGGCGTAGGTCTTCGTATAGCGGTGACCAGGGCGGGGATTGCGTCGAGATCGCCGAAACCCCCGCCACCGTCGCCGTCCGTGACTCCAAGAACCCGGCGGGTCCGGTCCTCGTGCTCCGGCCCGCCGTGTTCTCGGAGTTCGTCCGCTGGACTACAGCCGCTGGATGATCGTCCCCGTTGCCAGTGCGCCGCCCGCGCACATGGTGATCAGGGCGAACTCCTTGTCCGTGCGCTCCAGTTCGTGCAGCGCTGTCGTGATCAGGCGGGCTCCCGTGGAGCCGACCGGGTGGCCCAGGGCGATCGCTCCGCCGTTGACGTTGACCTTGGTCAGGTCCTGGTCGAAGACCTTTGCCCAGCTCAACACCACCGACGCGAACGCCTCGTTGATCTCGACGATGTCGATGTCCTTCAGGGACATGCCCGCCTTGCCCAGGACCGCCTTCGTCGCGTCGATCGGGCCGTCCAGGTGGAAGTGCGGGTTCGCGCCCACCAGGGCCTGGGCGACGATCCTCGCCCTCGGCCTCAGCTTCAGGGCCCTTGCCATGCGCTTCGACGACCACATGATCGCCGCCGCGCCGTCCGATATCTGCGACGAGTTGCCGGCCGTGTGCACCGCCGTCGGCATGATGGGCTTCAGGCGCGCCAACGCCTCCGCCGATGTGTCCCGCAGGCCCTCGTCCCGGTCGACCAGCCGCCACATGCCCTGGCCCGTCGACTGTTCCTCCTCCGTCGTCGGGACCTGGACGGCGAAGGTCTCCTTCTTGAAGCGTTCCTCCGCCCAGGCCGTCGCCGCGCGGGACTGGGACAGCAGGCCCAGGGCGTCCACGTCCTCGCGGGTCAGGCCCCGGTGGCGGGCGATGCGTTCCGCCGCCTCGAACTGGTTGGGGAGGTCTACGTTCCACTCCTCCGGGAACGGTTTTCCGGGGCCGTGCTTCGAGCCCGAGCCGAGGGGGACCCTCGACATCGCTTCCACGCCGCAGCTGATGCCGACGTCGATGACGCCCGAGGCGATCATGTTCGCCGTCATGTGCGACGCCTGCTGTGAGGAGCCGCATTGGCAGTCGACCGTCGTCGCCGCGGTCTCGTAGGGGAGGCCCATGGTCAGCCAGGCCGTCCTTGCGGGGTTCATGGACTGTTCGCCGGCATGGGTCACCGTGCCGCCGACGATCTGCTCCACGGCGTCGGCGGGGATGCCGGTGCGGCCGAGGAGTTCGCGGTAGGTCTCGCCCAGGAGGTAGGCGGGGTGCAGGTTGGCGAGCGCGCCGCCGCGCTTGCCGATGGGGGTGCGGACTGCTTCCACGATCACGGGTTCGGCGGCCATGGGTGCGGATCCCTTCGGAACTAGTACGTGTTCTAGTTCTGCTGAGTGCAGTCTGCTGACGTGATGTGGGTCACCGCAAGGGTCTTGCAGCCTCAAGCACCCTGAACTACCTTCACGGCAATCTGTATCTGATGACGTGTCAGATTTGGCTGGAGCTGCCCATGCCCTGTCCAGCGCTTCCCGACGGGTTCGACTTCACCGATCCCGACCTGCTGCAACACCGTGTACCCCTCCCCGAGTTCGCCGAGTTGCGGGTCGCCGAACCGGTCCGCTGGATCCCGCAGTCGGGCAACGTGGCCGGCTTCGAGGACGAGGGGTACTGGGCGGTCACCCGCCACGCGGATGTGAAGTACGTGTCCACGCATCCGGAGCTCTTCTCCTCCTACCTCAACACCGCGATCATCCGCTTCAACGAGCACATCGAGCGGGCTTCCATCGACGCCCAGCGGCTGATCATGCTGAACATGGATCCGCCCGAGCACACGCGCGTGCGGCAGATCGTGCAGCGTGGGTTCACGCCGAGGGCCATCCGTGCGCTGGAGGACCGACTGCGGGAGCGGGCCACCGCCATCGTCGCCGGCGCCCTCGCGCAGGGCGGTTCCTTCGACTTCGTCACCTCCGTCGCCTCGGAACTGCCCCTCCAGGCCATCGCCGAGCTGATCGGCGTGCCCCAGGACGACCGCTCCAAGATCTTCGACTGGTCGAACAGGATGATCGCGTACGACGATCCCGAGTACGCCGTCACTCCCGAGGTCGGGCAGCAGTCCGCCGCAGAGATCCTGGCGTACGCCATGAACATGGCCGCCGAGCGGCAGAAGTGTCCCGCCGGTGACATCGTCTCGACGCTTGTGGCCGCCGAGAACGAGGGCAATCTCAGCTCCGACGAGTTCGGGTTCTTCGTGCTCATGCTCGCCGTGGCGGGGAACGAGACGACCCGGAACGCCACCACCCACGGGATGCACGCCTTCCTCACCCATCCCGAGCAGTGGGAGCTGTACAAGGACCGGCGGCCCGACACCGCCGCCGAGGAGATCGTGCGGTGGGCCACTCCCGTCACCGCCTTCCAGCGGACCGCCACCCAGGACACCGAACTCGGCGGGAAGCTGATCCGGGAGGGGGACCGGGTCGGGATCTTCTATGCCTCCGCGAACCGGGATCCCGAGGTGTTCGAGGATCCCGATTCGTTCGACGTCACCCGGGATCCGAATCCGCACCTCGGGTTCGGCGGGGGCGGGCCCCACTTCTGCCTCGGCAAGTCACTCGCCGTGCTGGAGATCAACCTCATCTTCAACGCCATCGCCGACGCCCTGCCGGGGCTGCGGCTGGTGGAGGATCCACGGCGACTGCGGTCCGCCTGGATCAACGGGGTGAAGGAGCTGAAGGTCAGCGTGGAGTGAGTATACGGTGACGTATACTCCGGGCATGTCTGATGCGATGATTCGGGTACCCGCCGAGGTGCGGGACCGCCTTGCGGTGATCGCGGAGTCCCGGGGGACATCGATTCGTTCTCTGGTGCAGGAGTTCGCGGAGTCGACACTGACGGAGGAGGAGCGACGTGAGCGGGCAGAGTGGGCCCGTGGGTATCTGGCGGAGCATTTCGGCGTCGAGGTGACCGACGAGGAGAGTGCCGCGATGGGGCGCAAGCTCCGGGAAGCGTTCGCGCGGCCGCAGGGCGAGGCCGCGTGATCCTGTACCACCTCGTTCTCGACACCCCGACTCTGCTCGCGCTGTCGGGCGATCGGCAGGTGTCCACGTTGATCCACCGGGCCTACCTGGAGGCAGAGCCCCGCCTGTGGGTGTCGACGCTGTCGGTGTTGGAGGCCGATCGCGAGTACCTCGGGATCGCCGAGCATGTCGGGCAGTTGGAAGTCGTTCACACCGTCGATCTCGACTACCCGGCGATGCTCGCGGTGGCCCGGTTGCAACGTGACGGCGTACCTCCGGGGATCGGCGCTGCGATCCACGCCGCCGGTCACCTACCGGTGTGGGGCGCGGACGTGCTCGTCGCCACCGTGCATCCCAAGGCGTACGAAGGGCGCGGCGTACCCATCCTCGACCTCAACCGCTGAGACGACCGCGCGGTAGGCATGCGCGGCGGTAGGCATACGCATACGCCGAAGGCGGCGGCCCCCGGGGATCGGGGGGCCGGCGCCAGCGGGGGCGGCGGGGGGGGGGGGCGTGGGGCAGAAACCCCCGATGGGCATGCAGAAGTTTAAAGACCCCACCCCGGGGCCGGATGGGGGGTTAAGTGTTTACAGACCCCCCAATATATTG